>CAZTRR010000006.1:0-36507 GCA_964616785.1 uncultured Dehalococcoidales bacterium | reverse complement strand
TCTTGGGCAGTTTACCCAGCTTTACATTGCCTCTGGCATGGGCAATGCGAGTTACACTCCGCAGCATGCATATGGTGCCTGTCTCCTCGGCAAGGTCAAAGAGCCACTTTGTCATATCCTTGGCTTCCTGAAAACTACCGGGCTCTACCAGCGGAATGCCCAGCCACTTGGCTATGGGTCGGGTATCTTGCTCGTTGGAGCTGGATATTGCAGAAGGGTCATCGCAGCTTACCAGGACCAACCCAGCTTCACCTATGCCGGTCATGACGAGATTCGCCAGGAAGTCAGAGACCACATTCACTCCATTCTGCTTCATGGCTGCCAGGGCCCGTATGCCGGCAAACGAGGCGCCGGCAGCAGCTTCCATGGCTACCTTCTCGTTTATGGACCACTCTGCGTAAATGCCCATCTTCTTAGCTATTGACGCCAGGCTGCCCATAATCTCTGACGACGGTGTCCCCGGGTAGGCGGCGGCAAAACCTATTCCTGCCTCCAATGCGCCACGGGCAATAGCTTCGTTGCCGATGAAAAGCTGGCTGGTGCCAGGAGCATCTATATCGATACTTGCCATGTTACTTACCTCCTTGATTTGCTATCTACTGCTAGGCTAATAACTTGTCTGCCAAGTTCGGTGATAAACCGACATAGAGCAGGTTATTTTTATCACCGCTTCGCTTGACGATTTCCTTTAATGCTCGTTTCTTTTTGAGCAGTGCTGCCTCCTTAAGGTGAGCTAGATTCTGGGGAGGCAGATTGTCAGTCTCAAGTTTCCCTTTTGCTTTAGCCATTTCCATAAGCTTAGCGCCAACAGCGGTGCGAATAATAACCGTATTCCAACCTTCAATCCCCTCTACTGAACCGACCGAGATATCGGAGAACTCTGATGTCATATCCAAACAATAAGCGCAGGTGGGCATGGTGAATTTCCTGATTTGTTCCAGTGGGAATGAGATTGTACCTGACGACGTATAAGCATCGAACCTGTTTGCCGGTGGTGGTGGAATATCAAATTTCTTCACCTGTGGCAAATCAAGGTTCTCCCTCAAGAATTGATGGAATCCATCAGGAGACAGGGCCCAGGTGCAGAACAAGCCGATCACCAACTTAACATTGTCTATGCTGGGCCTATTCTGCGGTGGCTCTTTTTTCATCTTGGTCAGGGCTAGAGCCTGGCATGGCATGGCAACTATTGCCAAGCTGTGGTTGCTGTCTTTAGGGAGATGATTATAACTCTGCAATACAGGGCAAGCCATATAATTGGAGCCGGCACCTTGAAGCACCTCCCCTGCATTTTGGGCCAGAAAGGCAATTGGAGTCTTGTCATCGGATGTCCTTGTCATGATTGCGCTATCAATGAGCCCTTCTGCCAGTGCTAATGATAAGAGTGTAGTTACTGCTCCGCCATATTGTGCTCTCTCTCTAACCTGTGCATCCGTCGACCTTGCTATCAGCACTTCTTTGGTAGTGCCTAATTCATCCTCACTATATGGTACCCCGAAGACTTGTTGGCTAATGGCATCCATATCTGTGTAGGTCCGTGGGCAGTATTCGTAACACTGCCCTTCTGATAAGGTACAGTTATCAAGAAGCACTGTTCTCCCTTTATGAGTAACCAGGTAAGGACAACCACCAGCACAGGCACCACATAAGGCGCATAACCCGGTGTCTACAACTTCATTCAGTAGTTCCTTGCAGCCCTTAATCTTTGTATCCATAAGCTCCTCCTTTTGTATTACCTTTTGGCTACCAAGCCCACGGTGCCAAACTCCTCCATCCTCTCAAACTTTATAGAGTGGTTATTGTCCACTTATCAATAGAGTCCCAATCTATCTCCATACCAAGGCCCGGCTGCTGCGGCACATGGGCATAACCTTCATCATCAATTCTTATGTCCTCTTTTACGCCAAAATTGAAGTACTCCTCTGGTACGAATACCTCATAGAATTCGCAGTTCTTTATTGAGCAAGTGACGTGCATGTGAGGGCGTGAATGTTCGTTCATTAGATGCCATCTCTGGAGCTCTGCTAACCTTTAAGTGCCACGTACAATTGTTGCCCTATAATATTTGCCTGCTCTTCACTTAGCAGGTTTACTGACGGGATAACTAACGTACCAAAACCTGCCAACTCGTCTACAACAAAGACGGGCGGTTCGCCGTCTCTCAGCCTTTGTGCTATTTCAGAGGCACTTTGCCCCAACGTTGCCTCATGTAACCTGATTACGAGTAGGGGGTTACCGCCTGGTACCAATTCACTTACTTCAGTCTCTACTCCAGAGACACTCCGAACGCGCTCGGCAATATGTTCGAGCCGCCGATAAAGCTGTTTTATGTCGTTAATGGATTTCTCCTCTGTCATGCGCTCTAAGGCTACAAGCAGACCTACAATTACCTCCTTACTCACTTTCATGCCGCGGCCAATACCTTGTTGCGGCACACCACGAAGTTTTTCTTTCGGAATGAGTGACGGCGGAGGATCCCACGTATCGAAGTTAATCATTGACGTATCCATGTTCTGCAAAGCAGCAGACGCAATTAGATCGCGTGGCCCGAATAGTATGCCGGTATTTTGGGGGCCTCTTATGCCCTTGCCTCCACTGTAAGCAACCAACGTGGCACCCATAGAAATGAACTTGCGCAGGTTCTCTGCAGGTGGTACCTGTTCAGCAGCATCCACTATCAGAGGTATATTATACTCGTGGCTTACATGGATGACTTCCTCCAGACTAATAACCTGCTGCAACGGGTCAATCTGCGGCACATAGAAGTATGCAATTGCCACAGTTCGCTCAGTGATGGCTGACTCGAATTCCCATCTCTTGGTCGTGTGGATCTCATTTGTCATGATCCTGCTATTTGGCATGCCAACGTTTATTATTTTGGCACCGGCAGCCCGAATAGCGTGGTCATAACCCTGACGGTGACGGTGATCCATAAGAACCTCGTTAGGTATGTGGCTCGTGTCAGGTAGTCGGTTCATACGATCTATGTCAAGGCCTGCCAAACATGCTGCGGTGGCTAATGTGAGAGCCGCCGATGCCCCAGATGTGACGTAACCTGCTTCTGCACCAGTTATCCCAGATATTATTCTACTAGCAGCAGCTTGAAGTTCGTCCAGACGTACACAGTACCTGGCTGCCTCTGACATGGCGTCAATTGTCTCCTGTTCCATAGCGGCGCCGCCAAAGCGTGTTGCCTCCCCACGTGCAGCGATCAGCGTTCGTACTCCCAGATGTTCGTAAACGTTCATTTTTCCCCTCCTTACGTTGTTCAGGCTGTTCACTTTTGAAAAACCAGAACTCTCGCCTTGACTTGGGTACCTTTCAGCCTCCTTGCTTGTTTCTTTAGCCCCAGCCACATGGCAAAATTCAACCAGGTAACAGGAGGTTAAGCCTATGAAAACAGGTAATCAACTCACTTTCAACACCTATCAGGCTTCTCTTGAGCTCAAGCCCAACAAGATATTGATTGGTCACTTATCCATCCCTTGGCCACTCGTAGATATTCACCTCAGGGTGGCAGAGGGTTATGACCACAATTCCCTATTTAAGGCTCAGCTTCCAATCTACCTGGGCGATGTCAGTTCAAACCGCAAGCTGGCTTCTGCTCTCAAGGCACGTTTACCAACTTCCGTCATCGCCCAGGCGAGGGCGTTTTCTATGAGGTTCTCCTTAAGAAATTTGGTAACAGGTTAGCTATGCCAAACAATATGCATATGTAAGCAGGCCGTCATAATACCTCTAGTTCAGCCTTTATGTCTGGATGCAGTTCCCTCAGCTCCTTGTCCAAATCTATGCCTCGACGTTTCAGGTAGCCCTTTCTGAGAAACCAGTAGATTGATCCTAAGACTAACGCTCCCAACACAATCACGACACCCATCCAGCCCTCCATTACGACGCCCATGATGAGGAGGATTGCCGCAAGCACAACCGTACCTATACATGCGAACCCCCGCCAGAAGGGTGTGAACTTGAAGGCTGCCTTGGCCCAGATGTCGGGCATCTTCTTGGGTAACAAGTACACTCCTAGGGAATTCAAGATGTGTATGACCATCATAAATATTATGATGACTACAATGTAGGCCAAGACATTATAGGCCAGGGGCGCACCCAGCAAGCCAATAACGACGATGACCAGTAGTCCTGCATCAGGACTGCGGAATCTGTTGATCCGCGAGAAAAAGCCGGAAGCCGGGAGGACATTGTCCCTCGCCAGCGCAATTATGGCCCGCGGCGCCGTCACCATAATCATATTCATGGTGGTCGCAAAGGCGAAAAGTGCCCCACAGACTACAAAGATTCCTAGCGACTCGGGAAGGAAGCCCATGGCAGCCACGCCGATCGCCGTTGCAGCGGCCTCCTCCCAGGGTACGAGTCCACTTAGTACCCAGGCAACGGCCAGATAAATGGCTGCTATGATCGCCAGGGATATCACGAGGGTGAGAGGGATAGTCCGTCTCGGGTTCTTTATCTCACCAGCGAAATTTGTAATGCTCGTAAATCCAATGTAGCACCAAACGGCTGGCACGACCATGAACAACATAGCGCCAACCCCTAAGGGGAAGAGAGGCTGATGGAGGTCTACCTGCATGTGTGGCCATCCTCCAAAGATGAAGACCAGCAAGGGAAGTACAACAAATAGTGCGGTCATGATGATTTGCGCGATTGCTGCCACCCTAATGCCGAAATAGTTAATCACGCCGAGAATGAGGAGGATGCCCAGGGACACCGGTAGTATTGGGGCTGCAGGTGCGAGCTCCGCCAGATACGCACCGAACGCAAATCCCTCGATGCCCAGAGCCATTGCCCACAAGCCAATGGCACTACAGAATATGAGCCATCCAGCAAAGGGACCAAGAGCCCTGCTTGTGACAACGTAGTCAGCCATGGTGACGGGTAAGGCCCCGCCGAGTAGAATGTTGTACAGGCAAATGAAGATTATTGGAATAATAGCGATAGTCATGGATATGATGAGAGCCGGGCCAACCCCCGACAGCATCGGGCCTGTTGATATGAAGATGGCGTCGCCAATAACATTGCCGACTATCATGGCTATTGCTGCTATCAGCCCAATTTGTCTTATCAGTCCCAGCTTGGACTTTTTTTGTTCAGCCATATTACCCTCCTATAAGATTTGACTTACATTTTGAGACGTTCTCTGGCAAGTTTAACTACCTCATCAAAAGGTGGTACTGCTAAGACGCTATTGTTCAGTCATACTTCCCTCCTCTCAAATTTTGCTTATATTTTGAGACGTTCTTTAGCAGGTTCAAGTAGCTCATCAAAAGGTGGTACTGCTTCCTTTTTCGTTCGTGCCTTCAACACTTTCTGCTTGGTTCTCGTCACCGCTGGCCCATGTTTGACATTTCAAATGGCTTTCAAAAACGGCCACTCCTTTCATCCCAACCGCGGAGTCATAGGTATGGCACATTTGGTCGGGGCCAGGTTCATCAGCCATTTCTATGCATCCAGGGATATCGAGAGCTCTCGTGCTCCTAAGTTCTGCCCTCCCGCAGGTAGCCCAAAATTTCATCCCGGGACATGCCGCTAAGCCCCATCTCCTCCATCGATCTACATTCTTTCATAAAATCCCGTCCACAGACTACCGAGGTCAGTTCAATTATGGATTCCATTATGGGTGCCTCTACATCAAAGTACCTAGCAAGTGAATAGCGTCCACACGCTCCTACTGGAACGTCCTCAGTTAGATATCTTGATTGAATATCAAAAGGCCCTGTGGGGTTATCTACAGGCCAGTTTTCGTCGAAGCCAATCCTGAACTGTTTACCAACATAATGCTCAACCATGATGTTTGTCCTTGACCGGAAGTCTTCATCCGCATGAGGTGCAATACCTATTCCCAATGTCTCTGCAATGCGGCACTCTTCGTGATAGAAAGCTACCATGGCATTGGCAATTGAAGGACTTAGCCCGTCTCGGTACAAGTCGAAACTTTCTGGTGGAGCATTCTCTATGGCGCCAATGCTTAGCAGGGTTCCGACACAGTGCACTACGGGATTAGGATTGCTAAGACCGATATCAATGACGGTGTCTCCGTGCGTTATTTCAGCCGGATCGAACAGCGGAAAATCCTTCATCACCTTCAGAAAACCCTCCCAATCACTGCTCGGAAGCGTATCCCCTCTCAGGTCAACCGCTCTAGTATTACAGTTCACCTTGCCTGGCTTCACCAGCCTGAATGTGCCCGGCATAGTGTCCCATCCTCCAACGATGATTTTGGCATCGACATTCCGTTCCCGCAGCATCTTTCTAAGCACCAAGGACCCAAAGTTGTCTGGAAATATGCTTACTATTTGTCCATCTTTGAGATACGGGATCATGTTGTCAAAGAAGGCCTTGTGGCCAGTGGCGGGGACGCAAACGTTTATGAGATCCACCCCCTCCAGTGCCTCTTCGATATTGGTTGTCACCACATCTACCTTGGCAACGCCACCCCGCTTGAACGCTTTCTGCAGTACCTGTTCTAGCACTTCGGTTGTTACAGCTTCTGTGTTTGCAATGTCGCTCGGCATAAGCCCCTTTGAATTCAATTGGTTGCCCACGATTTCTATTTTCTTGCTCGCAATTACCTCCTCCAAGTTCCTCCTGAACTCCGGGAGCTCGTATAGACGGGCTTCCCATCCCGCAAGTGATAAGTCTGCAGCAAACATCTGACCACAGGTGCCACCACCCAACACGGCTGCTTTGCTCTTCATTTCTTGCCTTGCCTTTGATTCGTCAAATCTTCGTTTTCTATGCGGCTAGGTATTTCACTATCTTACTAAAATCCACATTGCCACCACTAAGAACGCATACCACCTTAGAATCATCGGGAATTACAACCTTTCCTGAATTAACTACAGCGAATGAGGCAGCTCCAGAGGGTTCTACCACCAGTTTCAATCTCGTCCATAGCAGTCGCATTGCGTCGATAAGATCGTCATCGCTTACCGTGACAACATCGTCAACATATTCCAGGGTGTGCTGCAATGTCAGCTCACCCGCCAAAGCTGCTCGAAGTCCATCCGCAAGAGTCTCTGCCATGTCACGCACTGTCACAAGTTTCTTTTCACGAAAACTGTTGCACATACTGCACGCACCTTGTGGACCAACTCCGAAAACCTTTACCGATGGTTTTGAAAGTTTCAACGCGGTTGCGATACCAGAAAGGAGGCCTCCACCGCCTACAGGAACGATTACCACATCGACATCGGGGAGGTCTTCCAAGATTTCCAAGCCGATGGTACCCTGACCTGCTATAACCAGCGGGTCATCGAAGGGGTGGATTGGGGCAAGGTTCCTCTCCTGAGCCATATCCAAAACTTTTTTCAGTATTTCGTCCGGCTTGTTGAAATCGCCTCCCACAATAACCTCACCACCATAAGACCTTGCTGCGTTGATCTTTGCCGCTGGTGCTCCGTCGGGAACCACGATAACTGCAGGAATTCCAAGCCTACCGGCCACATATGCGGTACCCTGACCATGATTACCTGACGAGGCCGTAATGACTCCACTAATATCCTGACCAACAACCGATTTAATCTTATTTGTGGCACCTCGTGGTTTGAATGACCCACTCTTTTGTAAACACTCAGCCTTGAAATAGAGTTCCTTACCCGCCAGACTACTGAGCAATGTGGAAGAAAAAAGCGGTGTTCGATGAACAAAGTCAGCAATATTTTCCTTGGCATTTCTGATATCTTCTAAAGTTACCATTTTCCCCTCCTAATACATGAATTGTCTTTATTTTATTGCGATAACTTCTATCTCTACAGGAAAATTACCGGGAACTTCTTTCACTGCTACGCACGTACGTGCAGGAGGACTTTCAGGCCAAAACGTCTTGTAGACTTCATTCAGGCTGTTGAAATCAGCTACATCTCGTAGGAAAACATTTGCTTTAACAACCTTGTCAAGACTGCTGCCTACAGATTCCAACGCCACCTTCACATTACTGAGAACCAGTTCGGTGGCCTTCTTTATATCATCAGTTATCATTAATTTGTTCTGAATATCTATAGGAACCATACCGGATACAAAAAGAAATCCACCGGCTTCGACAACATGGGAATAAGGACCACCTTTTATGAGTGTGTCTACATCGTGAACTTTCTTTTCCATATGAACTCCTTCTCTATGAATTCGTTTGATGTAACAAGCCTCTTCATAATGCTTCAGTCGTGTTCGGACAAATCGACCTTAGAAAAACCATACACACCGCTGTGAGTAGTCGTCAATCCATTTAGTCTGTTCACCTCCCTTCGTCTGGCAGCTGCTGCCTTGAGTTTTCTCTTCTGCTCAGTTAGCAATGCCTTGGGATGGCCCGTGTAGTAATCGACCGGATGCAGATAATTCAAGGCGGAATGTAGCCACTCCTCCTCGTAGCACTTTACCCATTGCTCTAACGGGGTCCCGGCCTCATAAAAGTATTCTAGCCCTCTGTCACCAAGTGCCCCTTCACACACACTGCGATGGGAGCGCTCTATTTCGCCATTGGACTCAGGGTGCCTTACCCGGATGGGGATCTCTTCCAGCTCAAAGTGGCGTATTACCTGCCGCCATTCCTTGGGGATAAACTGAGAGCCGTTATCACTAACAATCTTGGGCCTCTTGCCAGGCACGCTCTCGAAGACTGCGGTCATCGGTTCTGCGAACTCGTTAGCAAACACCAACGAAGCTACTTCTTATTGGACAACGTGCCCCCTAGCAATCAAAGAAGAGCGGGTTAATCAGCCAGTTCGGATTCTACTACGCATGCCGCGGAGATGTCAAGAGTCAGCCAAATGGTGCAAGAATTATTCCTGAACGGCTTTATCAATGGAATAAATGGCCATCACCGCTTGCCCTTCTCGCATCTATTTGATATTACTAGCTAGATACATCGGACCAAGCTTTTTTATTAATGCCTACTTCGTTTCTTTGGCAAGGGGTGAGGCAGCGGTGGCAAAGTGGATGTGTCTTTTATTGGTGGCGGGGTAGTAGACGGCGGGACGGTGAAGGGCATTATCAAAGATAAGTAGATGGAAAACTCGAGGATCCGGCTGGTGCTTGACGTGTGGATGGAGAACTAAGAGGGGCAAAAAGTAATTGTGGGTAGCGCAAGTTCAGGAATGAAAGCAGGTCGCGAACCGTGCAGTTGTCCGGCACTTCGATTAAGGAATTGCTGGCGTAATTCCCAATCTTAATGAACTTGCTGTACTCAATCTTTATTTTCATGCGGGCACCCACGGCGATAAATAAATGGCTTCACTTCCTCTTAATCCCACCCAAGGCCATCTGCATTACGACGCCGAACCAGAGCATATGGTAGTCGTCTCCCAGGACCCTCAGGTCCCAGTTGTTGATGGCCTCCTGCACTCCCGTGTCCCCACCCAATGCCAGGGCCTTAAACCCGACGTCGGCGTTCTCGAACACCAGGGCCATATCATAGTCCGTGAGTACCTTATCAGACGAATATTTCCCATTTCTGAAAATGAAGCGCCTTCCAATCTTGCCGTCCCTGGTCATTATCACGTAGGCGTGGTTACGTACTTTTATCATATCTTTCAGCGATTTATTACCTTTGGCAGCCCTGGCTATGGCTAAATTGAGAGCCGACAGTAGCAGCGAGAACTTCATATCAATCATGCCTCCTAAATTGATTCAAGTAAACAGATACCCCGGGTACAGTTTTTCAAATTCACAGGTGACACAGCCTCGTGGTTCACCGGGTTATTAAGCACCTCTGACACCAATCCGGACTGTATAACCCTTCCGACGGTACCGGCGATTTCGCCCTTTCTGCGGATGACCATGCTGGCGCCCACCTCGCGGGGGTTGAACCTTTCACGCTCATGACCCGCGCTAGCACCACGTCTTCGCCCCGGCTCAGCAGGTCAGATACTACTGCGAAAATTTCGGTCCCCCGTCATCACCCCGCGCACGCCAGGATCGCTCTTTTCACCAGAGTCCGCGCTACCGCGACCATGTATTTATTGTGCTCAAGCGGCTTGGCTTCAGCTACGGCGGCCTGGCCCGCCTCCTCGGCAACTGCTTCATTTAAGCTCTTACCGGTGATAACCTTCTCGGCCTGGACCGCTCTATAAGGGACTACATGGACGGCATTGAGACAGATCCTTGCGCCGGCAACCTTGCCCTCGCTGACGGTGATCATGGCCGCGCAGTTCACGATGGGGAAGTCAATAGATTGTCGCAGCGCGAACTTGAGGAATGTGCTGGAGGTCCCTGTGGGAGGCTCCGGCACCTGTATTTCCGTAACGATTTCATCCATCTTGAGCACTGTAGTTTTAACCGGCTTGACCTCGAAAAAGCTCTCTGCCTCTATGATGCGGCTCGAAGTCTTAATCTTGGTGTTCAGGGCGATCAATGCGGGCGCGGTATCGCTGGGATGCACCGCCATGCAACCACCTGACACGCTCCCGCCGAAGATTGAATGGTACCTGTTATCGCCCTCGATGGCGTAACACCTTCCGCCCCCTTTCCGCAGGCAGGAGAACCTGTTATTCTGGTTACGGTAATACCAGCACCTGATGTCCTGGCAGATATTGCCCGCGATGGTGCCCATGTTCCTGATTTGTGGAGAGGCGGCCCTGGAGGCAGCCTGCGCGAGGGCGAGGCAGCGGGACCTGACAGCCTCGCTATGAGCGATCTCAGCCAGCGTGGTCAGGGCGCCGATCTTCAGCATTCCGTCGGATTGTGTTATGTAATTAAGGTCAGGGATGGTCTTTATATTTATCACAGCTTCCGGGTAGGTGGGCAGTATGGCATCCTTCATCTTCCCCAGCAGGTCGGTGCCGCCGGCGATGACATAGGCCCTGTCGCCGTAATGTCCCAGCAGGGATACGGCTTCATCGATGCTGTATGCATTGAAATGTTTGAATTCTCTCACTTCTGCCCCCTGCCTGCAGCTTCTTCTACCTGAAGCTTCGCCGCAGCCTCTTTAATGGCTATGACATGCTGCGGGTAAGTGCCGCAGCGGCAGATATTGCCCGCCAGGGCCTCTACGATCTCCTCCTCTGTCGGGTCCGGGTTCCTGTCTAACAGCGCCTTGGAAGTCGCCACGAATCCGGGCGTGCAGTACCCGCACTGCATGGCGTGATGTTTAGCGTATGCCTCGATCAGCGGATGGCCCTCGGCCCCGATCCCCTCGGCGGTCTCAACTGTCTTGCCGTCGCACTCGATCGCCAGCATCATGCACGAGAGAACCGGCTCGCCGTCCACGATCATGGTGCAGGAACCGCACTCCCCCCGGTCGCAGAACTGCTTGCTGCCGGTCATGCCGAGCACGTCATGAATAAGATAATACAGCGTCCAGTTCGGTTCCACCGTTAAATCATATTCGGATTTATTGATGGTCAGCCTTATCCCGCCCTCCGGGACGGGCAGGCCGCGCCCTTTGTGCATCTTGAAAACGTGCTCTTTCAACCCCTCTGCGGTATCGAACCCTTCCCCACAATAGGGGCATACGTACTTCTTACTCTCCTCACTCATGCTCTGGCCCTCCTCTTACAACTGTATGCATGAAATCACGCCTATATCTTGCCCAGGGCTTTCAATACCCTATCTGGGGTGATGGGGAACTCGTCGATCCAGACCCCGATGGCATTGTAGACCGCCGGGGCCACCAGGCCCGGGACCAGAGTAGCGATGTCCTCCCCGATACCTACAAGCCCGTAGGGGCCGTACCCCAAACCGGTCTCCACCAAGATGGTGCCGATAGGGCACACATCCTTGATGGTAGCCACCTTATAGTCGATCAGGTTCCCGTTCAGCATGACGCCTGTAGCCGGATCATGAATCACCTCCTCTAACTTGCCACGGCTCATCCCCATGACGCTGCCGCCGTACTGCTGCCCTTCGCAGCTCATGCGGTTGATTACCTTGCCCACGTCGTTCACGTTCACGACCCGGGTAATGAATATCGCACCCGTTTCTGTATCGACCTCGACCTCCATGAAATGTGCCTGCCGGCAGAACTTCTGCCTTGGATCATTCGGGTTGTAGTCGCCAAGCTGCACGTGGTAACCATAAGCGAAGAGAGGTTCCGACCACGCCTCCCTTACCCCCTGGAATTCTGTGTTGGCTAGCGGGCCCTGCGTACCCATTCGCCTGACGAAATCAGCCAGGCTCATCTGCCGTGAGGGGTCGGATTTCACAAAAATGACGCTGTCCTTGATATCCAGGTCTTCCGGCTTCGTATTGCGGAAAGCCGGCTGGTAACTGCCCCGCTGCGTGGGTGCGGTTGGACTGCTGGCAGATTCGAGTATCTTCTGTTTCAGTATCCTGGCCGCGTGACGCACCGCCCAGCCATTGATCGACATACTGGATGCGGAGTCCGGCGAATTGGTGTGGAAGCCGGGATCGAAATGCGGGTTATAGTGTACGTCCTCGAGGCGCATGCCCAGCTCATCCGCCACGATCTGGCAGTAGGAGTTTTCAGCATCCACACCATTGTCGCAGCGTATCCCCAGCAACGTGGCCGTCCCGTCCTGGCGCTCGATGCGGATGGCGATCTCACCAGTACCTGCCGAGTCACTCCACTCATGGGTCCAGGTGAAGCCGACGCCGTGCATACGGCCGTTAGGGAGCTTCCTGGTACCGGGCTCGTGCCATGATTCATCCCATTTGAACCCGGCCTTGCCTTTCTCGATGCATTCCTTCAGGCTGTCGTGCACTTCGAAGCCGCGCTCCTTCTTCTGCTCGTTGAGCCAGTCAATATCATGGCCCTCGCCGCCGTCGTTCTTCAGCGCTACTTCTATGGGATCCATCCCTAATTCAGCCGCTACGCGGTCCATGATCATGGTCTGGGCCAGGACCGGCACAAGCTGCTCGCACCGTAGAGCAACCATGGGGCCCTTGTTGACCCATATGGACTTGATCGTTCCCCTGAGATGGGGAATCCTTGTGTTCTCATGCAGGTGCAGCACGGTGTTGAAGATTGGCGAGGTACAATTGGCATTATACGCAGTCGCGTCGACGGCGGTAATCGTACCATCGCTCTTGAAACCTACCTTTACAAAATAGACACCCTCGTCCAGCGAGCCACCGAAGAAGTCCTCCCTGCGGTTAAAGACATACTTCACTGGCCTTTTCGTTCTCCTCGACACCACTGCAGCACAGTAGAGCGGGCCCAGGTTCCAGTCAACATGGGTCCAGCCCCCGAAGCTAGCGCCCTGGCACAGCATATGCAGCTCGATTTTGTTCATCGGCACCCCACCGAACCAGCTGGAGATACGGGCCTTGCCCACATAGGGCCGCTGATGCTTCAGCCAGACTTCAGGGCAGTCACCGTTCCATCTCCAGACGCCGCACGGTCGCTCCGGGCCTACCCAGGTATGGCCGGTGCGGGTGATCTTGAACTCAATTACCTTGTCTGCCTCAGCAAACCCCTTCTTGACATCGCCGTGTATCTCCTCGTTCAAGACCCCCCTGTTCCAGTAGTTACCATCCGCATAGCGTTCGGGGAAAGAAAGCGGCACGTTCGGATCGCTTGCCGCCACCGGGTCGAGATTGAACGGGCGTTCTTCCCACTCGATTTCGATGAGAGAAAGTGCCTCTTCGGCGATGCCCTCGGTATCCGCCGCCACGGCCGCGCCCATTGGCTGTCCTTCAAAGTGCGCTACACCATCGAGTGGCTTATCGTTCTCGAAGGTTGGTACATGGCCCAGGTTTTCCGATTCAGGCAACTCGGGGTCGTCATACCGCAGTATGTACCTGACACCCGGCAGCTTTTCCGCCTTGCTGGTGTCCATCTTGAGTATTTTGGCGTGTGGGTAGGGAGAATCGAGGAATCGCATGTGCAGCATGCCGGGAAGCTGAACGTCCATGGTGTAATCGGCCTGCCCCGAAGCCTTGGCCGGGCCGTCCACCCTGCGTGGTCCCTTTTGACCAATGTACTTGAACTCCTTGAGCGGATACTTGTCCACCCTCAGGTTGTCGAACATCTCCACCATGCGTTCTGTTTCAATTTCTGACTGCTTGCTCACCGTATGCCCTCCCTTGATTTAGACATTTCGCCACCGAGATAGCTCCGCAGGAACAGGGATTGATCAATCCGGTTAATGTACTCATCGCGGAAGTATTTCAATGAATCCAGCACGGGCACCGCCGCTGCCTGGCCGAGGCCGCAGAGCGACGCCACGGCCATGGTTTTCGCCAGGTCCTCCAGCGCATTGATATCTCCCTGCACACCCTCTAGCCGGCGCAGCCGGTCGAGGATCTCCATGATAACCTCGGTACCATCACGGCAGGGCGTGCATTTGCCGCAGGATTCCCCATTAAGGAAATGCATATTGTTGCGAACGATATCAATTATGTCCCGCGCTGTATTGAACACCACGACCGCGCCCGAGCCTAAATATGTTTCGTGTGACAACGGCGTGTCGAGCAGACTTGCTGGCAGGATATTGCCCGTCGAGCCACCTATCTGCACCGCCTTTATATCATCTGCCCCGGCTAGGTCCACCGCCAGTTCTTTCAGGGAGCTCCCCATTTCCAATTCATAGACACCTGGCTTTTTGACGTCACCGCTCACGCTAAAGACCTTTGTGCCCTTACTCCTCACGGTCCCCATAGCGCTGAACCACGCTGCGCCGTTGGCAATGATATGTGGGACGTTCATCAGTGTCTCCACGTTATTGATAACAGTCGGCATGTTCCATAGCCCCCGGGTCGGTGGAAAGGGCGGCTTGTAACGGGCTTCACCCCGTTTCCCTTCAATAGAATCCATCAGGGCCGACTCCTCACCGCAGATATATGCGCCGGCACCTTCGAACACGTGGATATCCATGTGCTTCAAAAAGCCCTTTTCTTTGACCTGCCTTATAGCGTCGCAGAGAGTGTCATTCAAGAAATGATATTCGGCCCGCAGGTAGATGTATGCCTGCTGCGCCCCAATCGCCAGCCCTGCGATGCACATCCCTTCGATGAGGCCGAACGGGTCTTTAGATAGTATGTACTTGTCCTTAAAGGCGCCTACCTCACCCTCGTCGGCATTGCAGATAAGATATTTCTTCTTCGCTTTCGCATTTCTCGTAAGCTCCCACTTCAGGCCGCAGTTGAAACCCGCACCACCCCGGCCGGTCAGTCCCGATTTTTTCACCTCACCGACGATGGCTTTGGGCTTCATTTTGTCGCGTGCCATCACAAAGCCCTTGAAACCGCCTCTCGCCAGATATGCTTCCATATTCTGCGGATCGTAGGCCCCACAGTTGCTTAATACAATACGTTTTTCCGCCACCTGTACTCTCCCGTCAATAGGATTTCAGGATCTCGGCGATCCTCTCCGGTGTCAGGTTCCCATACAACTGATCGTTAACCATCATCGCCGGTGCCTGGTCGCAGGCGCCGATGCAACTGACCAACTCGAACGAGAATTTGCCGTCCGCAGTGGCCTCTCCCGGGGCTATCCCGAGCTCTTTTTGTATGCTGTCGATTACAGCCTGCGCGTCCTTGAGGTCGCACGGCAGACTTCTGCATACCCTGATAACGTTCTTGCCCGTTTTAGACACCGGGAGATACGCATAGAAGGTGGCAACCCCATAAACCTCGTTGAGGGGCAGGCCAGTCTGCTCGGCCACACCGGACATCACCTCTTTTGAAAGACAGCCGTTTTTGCTGAGCTCTCGCTTCAGTAAAGGTAACAGCTCTGCGCGGCCGTTTGAGATAGAGGATGTTTCTTCACCCATCGCGATACCCCCTGCCTGGTTCTACACTTTTCACGGGCGCGCTCAGCGCCCCGGTCGAGCAATGCTCAATACATATCCCACAGTCCCGGCACGCTTCACTGACCAGCGGTTCGTCGAAACCGGCCACGACCTTCGACCTGAAGCCGCGGTAGGCAATGCTCAGTATATTTTTGCCGGCGATGTCGCTGCAGGCCCGGATGCATTTGCGGCAGAGTATGCACTTAGACAGGTCACGGCGCACATACGGGTTCAAATCCTCTGCCGGGTAATAGCGAGGAGCTTTAACGTTGAAACGCGGAGCACCCACTTCATAATCAGAGGCAAGATTGTGAAGGAGGCAGTTCTCAGCATTGGTATCGTTCACGCAGTCTCCGGTATGAGCCGTAAGCATGAGCTCCACTATCACCCTGCGCGCCGCCACCACCTTCGGCGAGTTCGTGTATATGACCATACCCTCGGATACGGGCGTATGGCAGGACCCCACCAGGGTCCTGGAGCCTGCCACCTCGACCACGCATATTCGGCATGCCCCGGTGGGTGGCTGGTCCTTAATATGGCACAGCGTAGGTATTTTTATCCCATTTGCCTCCGCCGCCTCCAGGATTGTAGTTCCCACGCCTACCTTAACTTTTTTTCCATCGATGGTTAACTTCACAGTACCCATATTACCCAAAATAATTTCTGGATTATACTCTCTTAGCAGAGCTTGTGTCTTAATAGGGAGCAATATACTAATTCAATTATGGATTCTACTATGGGTGTCCCTACATTAACAACCATTTTTTCCTCATAATACGTGAATTATCGTTATTTTATTGCGATAACTTCTATCTCTACAGGAAAATTACCGGGAACTTCTTTCACTGCTACGCACGTACGTGCAGGAGGACTTTCAGGCCAAAACGTCTTGTAGACTTCATTCAGGCTGTTGAAATCAGCTACATCTCGTAGGAAAACATTTGCTTTAACAACCTTGTCAAGACTGCTGCCTACAGATTCCAACGCCACCTTCACATTACTGAGAACCAGTTCGGTGGCCTTCTTTATATCATCAGTTATCATTAATTTGTTCTGAATATCTATAGGAACCATACCGGATACAAAAAGAAATCCACCGGCTTCGACAACATGGGAATAAGGACCACCTTTTATGAGTGTGTCTACATCGTGAACTTTCTTTTCCATATGAACTCCTTCTCTATGAATTCGTTTGATGTAACAAGCCTCTTCATAATGCTTCAGTCGTGTTCGGACAAATCGACCTTAGAAAAACCATACACACCGCTGTGAGTAGTCGTCAATCCATTTAGTCTGTTCACCTCCCTTCGTCTGGCAGCTGCTGCCTTGAGTTTTCTCTTCTGCTCAGTTAGCAATGCCTTGGGATGGCCCGTGTAGTAATCGACCGGATGCAGATAATTCAAGGCGGAATGTAGCCACTCCTCCTCGTAGCACTTTACCCATTGCTCTAACGGGGTCCCGGCCTCATAAAAGTATTCTAGCCCTCTGTCACCAAGTGCCCCTTCACACACACTGCGATGGGAGCGCTCTATTTCGCCATTGGACTCAGGGTGCCTTACCCGGATGGGGATCTCTTCCAGCTCAAAGTGGCGTATTACCTGCCGCCATTCCTTGGGGATAAACTGAGAGCCGTTATCACTAACAATCTTGGGCCTCTTGCCAGGCACGCTCTCGAAGACTGCGGTCATCGGTTCTGCGAACTCGTTAGCAAACACCAACGAAGCTACTTCTTATTGGACAACGTGATGCCTGCAGCAATTAAAGAAGAGCGGGGTAATCAGCCAGTTCGAATTCTACTACGCGTGCCCCGGAGATGTCAACAGGCAGTCTCTTCCAATACAAGATGAGCCTGGAGAGGGTATTGATTTCTAACACAAGATGAGCCTGAGAGATTCAGGCAACTCGTTTATGATTCGGACATGCAACTAATCATGAACGACGAAAGTCTACAGACAATACAGCAGGTCAGGCAGTTTCTGGAGGGGAGTGAGGCAGTAGAGTTCAGGGGTGTAACGGCCAAAGAGAAATACAGCTGGATACAGGAGGTGCTGATAAGATTTACATATCATCGTCTCAAGAGAGAGGAGAAAGGACTGATACGCCGATATATACAGAAGGTTACGGAATATTCCAGGTCACAAGCATCAAGACTCATAAGGGAATACCAGCAGACAGGACGATTGAGGAGAACGCAATACAGAAGGCACCGCTTTCCCCGGAAGTATACCCCATCAGATCTGATATTATTAGCCAGGACAGATGAATTGCACGGGTATTTAAGTGGGCCAGCCACCAAAAGGGTTATGGAGCGAGAGTGCCAAGTTTATGGGCATACCGAGTTTGAGAACATCTCCAGGATATCTATCGCCCATCTATACAACCTGCGAAGAAGTAACACCTATCGGGGTATGACCAGACGATTTACCAGGACAAAACCATCTGTACCTAAATTCCGGGAGCGCGCCAAACCAGACCCGAAAGGCCTGCCGGGTTACATTCGAATCGACACAATTCATCAAGGGGACTTCAACAATCGAAAGGGGGTATATCATATCAATGCCGTGGATGAGGTCACTCAATGGGAGATAATAGCCTCTGTGCAGAGGGTATCTGAAGCCTACCTGGTACCGGTCCTGGAAAACATGTTAGCCCAATTCCCCTTTATCATCAGGGGGTTTCATCCGAACAATGGGTCTGAATTTGTGAACAGGACGGTCGCCGCTCTCTTGAACAAGCTGTTAATTCGGTTTACCAAATCCAGAGCCAGACACACCAATGATAACGGCCTCGTCGAGTCTAAGAACGGCTCTGTGGTGCGCAAGCAGTTGGGATATGCTCATATCCCCCAGAGATGCGCTGAACTGATTAATGAGTTCAATAGAGACTTCTTCAATCCCTATATCAACTTCCACCGGCCTTGCTTCTTCCCAGTGACGGTGATCGATCACAAAGGCAAGATCAAGAAAACTCATCCCTACGAGGAGGTGAGGACACCCTATAAAAGGCTGGAATCTATGCCCCAGGCTGAGAGTTACCTGTATCCCGGCGTAACCCTCGAAAAACTCAGGACAATCGCCAATCAAATGAGCGATAATCAATTTGCAGAAAGGATGGTGGAAGCTCGTTCCAATCTCTTTCAACAAATCTCAAGATTTGCTACCCGGGTTGCCTGAACCCCTTTTATTCGGGCTCATTCTTCGATTAGAATAGACTTACCTCGTAGTCCGAGGTTACTGTCAACTGTTGGCCGGTGTGAATCATGGATGGCCACGATAGTCATGTCTCCAGGATCTGACAAGTTAGTGCTCGCAGGATTTGGACCCAGTGGCGATTCTGATGTGGCCCCTATACAGCCGGCATTCGGGTTTCAAGCGAGGCTGCCGAATGCTTCTCCCGTGTTTTCTCGCCGCTCATCTTCCTTTTAGGTGGTTGGCTATCGCCTAACCCGTTCATCCGAGGTATCCACGACTGAAGCTGTCCGTTCTCACGCAGCCTTATCAGCCAGGACATCCTCCCCGAGTTTCTTCTGGAAATCGTGCCGGCTGAATGCCCATCAAAGACTCACATATGGTCAAGCGTCCAGACTAGCCAGTGGTCGTCCCAGCCCAACGTTTACCTTACCATTTATGGATAACGGAATCCCAATTCCCTTGGTCATCTTCTCTGCCCGTGTAGTCCCATCCTCATCCACAACGGAGATAAGGTCAACAACGAAGACGGATTCAACCTCGGTCGCAACTTCCTGCAAACATCGCAACACATTGGGCAGCATTTCACAGGGAATATTAAACTCGATGATACAAGAAAGCACCTTTTCATTCAAGATGTCGGGTATTAGCACCCCACTCTCCACGTCAGCCAAGAGGTTATAGAACGGGTTCCTCTTCTCAAACTGGATATCGAGTTTAGCCAAGGCCTTGGATATCTTTTGTACTTCGCCGAATCTTGTACCCCCTCCTCCTCTACCAACTTCTACAGCCATGCCAAAGCGGCCACGTTTATAACGGCCGGTTACATCATTAGTCTTCATCTCTGCAGTTCCACGCCCTGTAATCAGCAAGTCAGCCCCCTTACGGTCCAGTAGCGCTTTTCTGTTTGCTCCCGCGCCTCGATTCTCCCAATCCCTCTGCCAGGTCCTTATCTCCTGGCTGACAAAGATAGGCGACATGTACGGAGCACTGGGGTCGCTAAACTCGGCGCGCAGGGTTCTGGGCCATTCCAGGTCCTGCGGATAGATTGCATCGACAGGGCATACCCCAGACCGATAGCACACCCCACACTCAACACATTCATCTTCAACTACAATAACCAAGCCTTTGTCAGGAACCTCTCTAATAGCCGAAGCTGGGCAATAAGGAAGGCAGAGATTGCAGCCAACACACTTGTCTTTCAAAATAACCATCTTGTCACCTCCGAATATCGCCCTGCTGCGCAGGTCAAGAAGGCTTAGGAATAGTCAACTTCCCGGACCTGATATCCTCATCGATTCTCTCAAGTAGAAGCTCACATCTCTTGCAGTTTACAATATCGCAAACACAGCACTTCGCTATCTCCTGGGCTGCCTCCTTGGCTGAAAAGCCTTTGGACACCCTATCCACTAAATCCCATACCAGGTTGGGTGAAATAAGCCCGTGGCCGCACATGGTAGTGATCTCGAGGATACTCTTTTGTGGAAGTCTGCTGGTATTGCCCCAGAAGCCAAGGGAGTAGTTTATCGTGTGGGGTTCGATTCTGGCCCCGTGACAAGAAGCGGCGACCTTATCATAGAGACCCGAGACAACTATGGAAATCCCAAGGTCTGCCTCGATTACGTCTTGCAAAACACTGGTTACCTTTTCCCTTTCGTCAAACACGTATATCCTCCAAGCCAGAGACGAACTGGAATTGACCGGCCCGTGTTTGAGGCATATCTCGTAGAATCTCGCTATCTTCTCCGTGAAATCGGGCGTCTGCACATTGGGCAGCCCTATGATGAGATAGTCGTTGGCCAGATTCTCCGCCGTTCCTTGTCGGTGAAGAGTATGAGTCATTTCAGGTCAAACCTCCTTTCCAAAAGAACTCCACAATCAAGTAGGGCAGGATAGCTTGCTCAGGCCTTTTCTCTGGCGATTTCCTTGAGCAACGGCACAATGCCACCCTTGGACAGAACTTCTCTCATCTCGTCGGGCAACGGTTGAGCCTTAAGGGTTTTTTTCTTGGTCACGTTAATGACCTTGGCGCTGGCAAGGTCAAGCTGTAACTCATCCCCTTCGGCAAAGGAGCCAAATACCTCAGGACAGGTGATGATAGGCAGGCCTATAGCTATTGCATTTCTGAAGAATATGCGAGCAAAAGATTCCGCTACTATGGCACCAAGCCCTAGGGCCTTGAGAGCAGCCGGCGCCGTTTCCCTGCTCGAGCCACAGCCGAAATTGCTGCCAGCAACGATAATGTCGCCTGACCTCACCTCTTGAGGAAACTCAGGATTAATAGATTCCAAAACGTGTTTCTTCAATTCCTCCATAGGACTGGCGACGTATTGACCAGGGCTAATGACGTCCGTATCCACATCATTGCCGAATTTCCAGACCTTTCCTCTAATAATGTCCATGCCAATCCTCCTCAGTATTTCCGCGGGTCCGCTATCCGTCCCTCGATAGCCGAAGCAGCTACCGTTGCCGGGGAGCCCAGATATACCTTGGCTTCAGGGCTTCCCATCCGGCCCTTGAAGTTCCTGTTAATAGAGGCGATGCAGGACTCCCCAGACGCAAGGAGTCCCATATGAGCCCCGAAACAGGGGCCACAACCAGGAGGACAGATGATAGCCCCAGAATCGATCAATGTGTGCAATATTCCCTCCGTAATGGCCCACTTATATACCTCAGCAGAGGCAGGGATAACCAGCAACCTGGTACCAGTATGTACTTTTCTACCAGTAAGAATCTCAGCTGCTATTCTTAGGTCCTCTAACCTGCCATTGGTACAGGAGCCCAGAACCGCCTGGTCCACCTTGGCCGCTCCCACTTCAGAGACCGATTTCACATTGTCAACAGCGAAGGGGAAGGCAACCTGCGGCTCCAGGTTAGAGACGTCTACCTCGTACTTCTTGTCATAGACGGCGTCTTTGTCAGGACTCACGAAATCGAGAGGCTTGTCAGTCCTCGAAGTCAGGTATTGTCTCACCTTTTCATCCGGCTCAAAGAAGCCGAACTTTGCTCCGATCTCCACGGACATGTTGCTCATAGTCATGCGACTTGCGATGCTCATTTCCCTGGCCACGGAACCTAAAAACTCCACTGCTTTGTACTGAGCAATACTCGTCGAGTATTTGCCGGCTATATACAAGATGATGTCCTTAGACATCACTCTGGGAGACAGAGTTCCCGACATAACGAATCTTATCGTTTCCGGCACCCTAAACCAGAGTTTGCCTGTAGCAAGAACATAGGCCATTTCAGAGAAGCCTATGCCGGTGCCGGCTGCGCCAAAGGCACCATAAGTGGTAGTATGCGAATCAGTACCGACAATCAATTGTCCAGGTAGAACCCAACCCTTCTCCGGCAGTACTTGGTGGCAGACTCCGGCCTGTTGCCCGTAGAAGTTCTTTATGTTGAGGGCTGTTACGGCATTCTCTACCAGTTTGCGACCCTCCGCGGTCTGCACTGTGGGCGACGGAGTATAGTGGTCAAGTAGACACACCACTTTGTCGGGATCCCAGACCTTGGTAATCCCTGCCTCGTTCAGGATAAGGGCAACCGCAGCCATGGCATCATGGGCCATAGCCAAGTCCACGGTCGCCGTTACATACTGTCCTGGTCTTACCTCGGCTTTGCCCGAGGCTCTGGCCAGGATCTTTTGCGCCAGGGTCATTCCCATGATGATGTATCTCCCTTCAAGTCAGCTACCCGATTTCAGCGAGGACAGCCTGGGCACATTCCATTGTAGTAGCCTTTCCTCCCTGGTCATAGGTCAAGTTCTTCCCATCTTGGTATACTGCTGCCACAGCTTTCTCCAGAGCGTCTGCCTCTTGATGCATCTCGAGGTAATCCAACATAAGCTTCGCTGACAGTATTGTGGCGGTAGGATTTGCGCTATTCTCTCCGGCAATATCTGGCGCCGAGCCATGGACAGATTCAAAATATGCTACCTTACCCCCGACACAAGCGCTGCCGACTATTCCCAACCCACCTACCAGTTCTGAGGCTTCGTCGGCGAGTATGTCTCCGAACATGTTCTCAGTAGCTACTACATCGAGTTCCCTGGGATACCTGAGCAGCCGCCGTGCTGCGTCATCCACATAATAGTGCTCGTAGCCAAGCTTGGGATATTTCTTGACCTCCTCCTCAATTATGCTTTGAAAAAGGCCATCACTCTGCCTGAGAACGTTGGATTTGGTGACGCAGGTCACTTTCCCTTGATAGCCGTTTTTCCTCCTCTGCACGGTGTACTCACAGGCATACGTTGCAAACCTTCGGGCGCCCCGTTCTGATACTATCCTGAGGGCAAACTTGCCCTCGCCGAAATCAGCCAGGGATCTGCCTATCATGTTCCGGAAATCTGGCAAGCTCTGGGCCAGTAACGCCAGGTCACCCTCCGCGAAGCTATACATGCCTTCACTATTCTCCCTGAGTATCACGAAGTCGATACCTGATGGATCGCTCAAACAGCTCTTTGCTCCAGTGTAATACTTCACAGGCCTTATGTTGACATAGTTGTCAAGGAACCAGCGCAGGTAGGCCAGGATAGCTACACTGGTGACGCCAGTGGCACCGAAGAGTATCGCATCTGCCGTGTCACACAATTGTCTCGTTTCCTCGGGGAAGGCATCGTTAGACTGCTTCATGGATGCCTCCCCGCATGGCGGCTTGATTATCTCCAGGTCGAAACCGGCTTTCTCCAGCACATAGCAGGTAGCGTCCACTACTTCTGGCCCTACCCCATCACCACCCAATGCCACTATTTTCTTCCTACCCATTTTCATGTCCAGTTTAGGCGGTTGGCCACAGCCAGGATTGTACGACCCTCCCTCACCTTGCGAACAAGGTGGTTTTCTGTAGCGTCAGCGGGTCATGAGGCTTGGCAAGAACGTGGCTGAGCTAGGAAAGAGCTACTTCCCGTTGGGCCCGTCTTTCCCGGGGTAGCACCGCGATTCGCCGCTGGCAACAATAACACGAAGGTTGTTCACTGTCAACACGACACAGGCTGCGTCGAACTCTTGACGAGACGGTAGGAAATGTCTAGACTATGAGACAAAGAGCCACAGATGAAGGAGGGAAAGAAGAATGAAGCTAGATTTGCTCAAGCGAATCGCGTTTTCGGGGGGGGCAGTCCTACTCATGATATTAGCCACTCTTGTGGCATGTGCACCTTCGGCTGTGAAGCCCGCGGTCTTTCCTACCACTGAACCAACTGCTGTTGCCCCTGGTTATGAAGTGGAAATCCTGGTCCCTGGTTCTTATGGTGCGGGTTTCAACGGTCTGGACTTCGACAGCCAGGACAACCTCTACGTAGGAGGCGTCTCTGGGGGAGCAATCTACGAAGTCGCTGCTGAGGGTGGCCAGGTGCAGGTAACGGAATGCGTAGCTGCCCCTGAAGGCCAATCAGACGACTTGGCGTTTAGCCCGGAAGGGGACTTGTACTGGACTAGTTACTTGGACGGTGTACTCCGCTGCAAATGCGGTGACGAGATTGAAGTACTGGCTGACGGCCTACCTTTCATCAATGCCGTCGGCTTCAACGACGAAGGGCGCCTATTTGTCACTCAGTCCGTCCTAGGTGATGCTTTATGGGAAATCGATCCCAAAGGAGCGGAGAAGCCCCGGCTTATTGTCAGAGGCATCGGGGCGCCAAATGCATTCGATTTCGGCCCGGATGGCAAGCTGTATACACCTCTCTATCATGGGGAAACAGTCGTGCGGGTTGATGTAGACACCGGGGAAGTCGAAACCATAGCAGATGGCTTCAGAATCCCCGTTGCCGTCAATTTCGACTCCACAGGTAATCTTTTTGCACTAGACAATTTCACCGGTGAGTTCTTCCAAATAGATGTTGACACCGGTGAAAAAACGCTTGTCGTACAGCTCCCGCCGACTTTCGACAACTTCGCTTTTGACTCAAATGACGAACTGTTTCTTTCGAGTATGGACCGTGGTGGGGTCTATCACGTGAATACAGAAACAGGCGAAGTAGAGACCTGGGTTGAAGCGAATCTGACTAGCCCAGGGGGAATTGCAGTTGTCGGCGAAACAGTATATGTGGCAGATACCTATTCTCTAAGGCAGGTTGATGGGAATACCGGAGAAGTCACGACTCTGGGGATTCTTGACGTGAACGGGCTGGATTATCCGTTATGCGTATCGGTGAAAGGCGACAGCGCGCTTGTTAGCAGCTTCTTCATGGGTGTTGTTCAGGCATTTGACCTTCACAGCCGCCAGGTTGTTAAGACTTTCGAAGGCTTCGCGGCACCCTATGACGTTCTGCAGTTGGACGACGGAAGCATTCTTGTTGCAGAACTGGGCAAGAAGAATGTGGTCAAGGTTTCAGGAGCTGAGGGAGAGAATCGCGAGGTCATCGCCGGGGAGCTAGGCGGTCCGATGGGCCTAGCATTGGCGGATGCAGAAAGGGTTTATGTCACAGAAGCGATGGCTGGCAATGTCACCCTGATCGACCTCTCCACCGGGGAAAAAGAAGTGGTGGCTTCCGGACTGCAAACGCCGAAGGGAATTGCAGTTCAAGCAGATGGCAAGATAGTGGTGGTCGAGACCGGGTTACAACGGCTGGTTGAGATTGACCCAGAGTCGGGTACAATAATACCCTTGGTCGAGGGCTTAGCTGTGGGCGTACAGCTTGCCAAAATCCTTCCCGCCAGCGGTGCGATGAATGGCGTTGGCATTTCTAGCTCCGGCGCCATCTACGCGACAGGGGAAGTGGAAGGCGTCTTATACAAAATCACCCGCAAGTAACTGGCACAGCGGGAGCCCAATGCATTTCGACTGAATTCCCGTAGTTGGCTATTACTAGAAGACCAATAAGCCGCGCGCTCTTCCAGCAAGGGCTAGTTGAGGAGTGTGCGGCTTAGTTCTGTGGCAGTACTCACGATTGCCTTGCCGAACGTCCCTTGGCTGGCTCAATATAGCAGGTTGGAATAGAAGGGCAAAAGGTGGCATATCTAGTTGGAGGCAGCTCGTGAAAGGTCATCCATTTTGAAGATAATGTGTTTTTGCCAGTCTCGTGATGACTCAGGGAAGTCGGTCCGAAAATGAGCACCACGGCTTTCCTCGCGAACCAGCCCTGCCTCGGCCATCAGGCGGGCACTCAACACCATGTTACCGAGCTCATAGGACGGGCGATCCGTTGGCTGGGGCAAGGAGTTCTGCCAGGCCGCCAGGGTATCGGCAGCTTCGGCCAGACCTTGCCCTGAGCGGACGATACCTACCTTGTCCCATAGGAGGGACTGGAGGTTTGACAGGTTAAACCGAGAGGTAGTCTCCAAAGCTTCGCGTTGGCTCAGGCAGTGATAGTCGGCTCCTGTAGCTACTGAGATTGAAGCGGCCTTGTCCGTTTCCTGGGTTCTTTCGACAATTCGTTTACTGAAGACGACTACTTCAAGTAGCGAGTTTGAGGCCAGCCGGTTAGCTCCATGGACACCGGTACACGCGGTCTCACCAGCGGCGAAGAGTCCGGGAATAGTAGTTTCTCCCCAGGTATTGACCCTAACCCCACCCATGAAGTAGTGGGCAGCCGGGGCTACTGGGATAAGACCCCTCGTGATATCCAGGCCGTGGTCAAGACAGAAGCGGTAAATATGAGGAAAGCGAGTAGTGACACGGCGAGGTGACACGTGAGTCACGTCCAAGAAGACGCGGTCACTGCCAGTCTTTCTCATTTCATAGAGGATGCTTCTAGCCACCACGTCTCTAGGAGCCAGGTCGGCCTCGCGTGCATAATCGGGCATAAAGCGGTCGCCTTCGATATTGCGCAGGGTACCACCTTCGCCTCTTACAGCTTCAGAGATAAGGAAGGGAGGAACGCCGGGGAGACGGAGAGCTGTAGGGTGAAACTGGAAGAACTCCATATCGGTGATTTCAGCACCAGCTTGAAAAGCCAGAGCAATACCATCGCCGGTGGCCACCTCGGAGTTCGTAGTGTACTTAAAAAGCCGACCGGCACCGCCGGTAGCTAGAATGGCGAAGCGGCATTCATATTCTTCAGTCAAACCAGTGCGGCAATCGAGAGCTCTCACCCCCTTGACTCTGCCATCGTCTGTCAGAATCTGAGTAGCCAGGCAGTGTTCGAGAACTTCTATCGACGACATATGCACCCGTCGACTCAGGGTAACTTCAATATGCTCACCAGTGGCATCACCGCCAGCGTGAATGATTCGGGCCACGCTATGAGCAGCCTCCCTGGTCAGCGCAACCTCGCCATTTACAGTGTCGAAGGGAACGCCGAATTTTATGAGGTCATCGATGCGGTCGGGCGCCTCATCAACCAGAATACGCACTGCCTCAGGATCACATAAGCCGGCACCAGCATTCACGGTATCTTGGAAATGAAGCTCAGCCGAGTCACTCTTGCCTATCGGAGCAGCGATGCCACCCTGGGCATGTCTGGTATTGCAGTCTTCAATGCTACCCTTGGTCAAGATCAGGACGCTGCCCATGTCTTCAGCCAGCAAGGCAGTATATAATCCAGCAATGCCGCTGCCAACTATGACGTAATCATAGTAACTCATCTACGTTACCTTCTTAGGCTATTGCCAACATTCTATCAATGGCCTGCTTTGCTTTTGGTCTTATTCCCTCAGGCACCGTAACCACGTTTTGCTTCAGTTCCATAGTCTCGATAACAGTCTCCAGTCTGGTCTTCTTCATATCAGGGCAAATCAGGCTGCTGGCAATCAGGTGAAAGCTCTTGCCTGGGTTTGCCCTGCGCAGAGGATGGAGAATTCCCTCTTCCGTGCCAATGAGAAAGCTGCTCGCCGGGCTTTCCTTGGCATACCGAATCATTTGCGACGTGCTGAGGATAGCGTCGGCTAGACCTATCACTTCAGCACGGCATTCAGGGTGGACTAAGACCTCGGCCCCTGGGTAAAGTCGCCTAGCTAGCTTGACCTGCTTTGCATTCAGCCGAGCGTGCGTAGCGCAGAAACCAGGATAGAGTATCACCCTCTTCTCGGTCTTAGTTGATATGTAGTGCCCTAGATGCTGGTCAGGGATGAACAAGATCTCGTTATTAGGAACTGATTCTACCACCTTGACGCCGTTGGCTGAGGTGCAGCAGATATCACTCTCAGCTTTTATGGCAGCGGTAGTGTTGACATAAGCTACCACGGTTGCTTGAGGATAGCTCGCCTTCCAATCTCTTACATCCTCGACAGTTATCATATCCGCCAGAGGACAACCGGCAGTGGGATGAGACAACAGGACTCTACGGGACGGGTTCAGGATAGCTGCCGTCTCCGCCATAAACCTAACGCCACAAAAGACAATGATTTCAGCTTCTATCTCAGCGCAGCGGCGGGCCAGTTCCAGCGAATCGCCCACGAAGTCGGCGATATCTTGCACCTCAGGTCGCTGGTAATTATGGGCCACTATTACTGCATTGAGCTTTTTCTTCAGCTCCTGGACCTTCTGTTGGAGCTCCTGCAAGTTAGAGCTTGGGCTGACCGTTATTTGTGCTCTTCGCATACTTCGGTTCCTCCGTACATGTCCGCCGAACCCATCTTGTTCATCTAGGACTTCAGCCCTGAGCCAAGCATCGCGCCATCTCTTCCCACTGAGGCCTCTCCTATAGTAGGCAGTCCTGTGCAATCGGCAACGACCTCGCCCTGCAAAGCCCAGGGGCTGGTCTTGCCAATTGCTATGTTCACCAGTTTCCCCAGGCAGTCGTTGTCACTTTTGAAGAAGACCAGTTTATCGCTCCGGGTACGCCCGTACCATTTTCCTCTCTTCTTTCCCTCCACCAACACCTCCACCGTCTTGCCGCGAAGCTCCGAATTGATTTGACCCGCTATGTCGGCTTGAAGTGCCTCAACTCTATTCAGACGTTCTTTCTTAGTCGCAGGCGGGACATCATCTTGGTACTTCCTTGAAGCAATGGTCCCCGGACGCGGTGAATAGGCAGCGACGTGAACAGTATCAAACCTGATTTCTTGGAGCAAGGTCAGGGTTCGAGCAAATTGCCCCTCACTCTCACCAGGGAAACCCACAATAACATCGGTGCTAAGAGCTACTTCGGGAATGCAGTGGCGGATGGTGTCAACCAGCTGCCGGTACTGCTCTACGGTGTAACCGCGCCTCATAGCTTTCAGTATATTATTGTCTCCTGCCTGAAAAGGCAAGCTTATGTGCTCACAAACCCTATCCAGGGAAGCGATAGCGCTGACAAGCCTCTGACTCATATCCTTGGGATGGCTGGTCAGAAAGCGAATTCTAGTCAGCCCGGCAACATCATTTGTTTCAGCAAGCAGATCACTGAGGTCGGGCTGTGCTGGAAGGTCGTGCCCATAAGAGTCCACATTCTGCCCAAGTAAGGTGACTTCTTTCGTTCCGCACTGTGCCAGGTGCCGGATCTCGCTCACTATCTCCATCACCGGACGGCTCTTCTCTCTTCCCCGGCGGTAGGGGACAATGCAATAAGAACAGAAATTGTCACACCCCTGAATAATAGAAATCAGAGCCGTGGGCGCCACATGCTCTGGCGGGGGTAGGCTGAGTACCGTTTCAGGTACGGTTACGCCTTGTTCTCGAGCCCAACTAAGTAATTCGACGTAGGCCCCGGGCTTGAAGAACAGGTCGACATGAGGGAAACATCTTTCAAGTTCCTCAATCCTTAGATCGACAAAGCAGCCGGTAACTAGAATGGACAAATCAGGGTTATAGCTTTTGATGCCTTTCAAATATCCAAGGGTGCCAAGAACCTTGTCCTCAGCGCTTTGGCGGACGACACAAGTATTCAGCACAACCAGGTCGGCACTCCAGGGCACTGGCGTCGCCTGGTAGCCGAGCAGTCCCAGATAATGCGCTACTCGCTGCGATTCAGCTTTATTCATTTGGCAGCCTATAGTCCAGATGTAATACCGGCGCATATCCTATTCCAGATTCTCCCAGGACTTCCCTAGGTTGGGCTGAAACCAGTTTTGCTGGTTAAGCCGCCATCGATGACTATGGTTTCACCAGTAACATAAAACGAAGCGTCAGAGGCCAGGTAGATTACTCCGCCTACAATATCCTCAGGCTTCCCCAAACGAGCCAACGGGATTTGATTTACTGCCTCCGGCTGCGCGCCGAACAACTGCATGATGCCTGGGGTACCTATGTAACCTGGTGCAATCGCATTGATTCTGATGTTGTATTTGGCCAGGTCTATGGCCATAGTCTTGGTTAAGTCTATGACACCAGCCTTAGCCGCTCCATAGGCAGCATTGAAAGTGTAAGCATAAAGCCCGGCAATTGAAGCAATGTTGACAATTGCACCCCTCATCTGAGATATCATCACTTTGGCGGCTGCCTGGCTGCATAGAAACACACTCTTCAAATTCTCGCGGACGATAGCTTCCCAACCACCTTCGCTCATGTCCATCGTGGGCTTATTGAACGACCCGCCAGCGTTATTAACCAAGATGTCTATTCTGCCAAACTCCTTCACCGTTCTGTCCACCAAGCCATTTACCTGGTCGCCGAGACGCACATCAGTAGGTACGGCAAGAGCTTTCTTGCCCTTTGCCTCGATCTCCGACGCTGTACTCTCGATGTCAGAGGCTGTGCGGGCAGCAACTACGACAGTGGCGCCAGCATCAGCCAGACCCAGAGCTATGGCCTTACCTATGCCACGCCCAGCTCCAGTTACGATAGCCACTCTGGCCCTTAGGCTAAATTGATCCAGGCTCATTTCTCCCTCCGGTTGGGTGATCAGTAAGAAACAGTTAGTGATTATGCTAGCTTAGATTGGGGAAGAGTGTCAATTTGGGGCTGGTTACGTGAAGCGTGAAGGCTATTTTCTCAACAACCCCTTGTCTGATGCATGGTCAGAAGCGACGATCAACAGCTGTTTATTCTCTCTGAGCTCAGTATCAAATAGCGCCTTCGTTCTTTAGTTCTCCTATCTGCTTTAGCGAATAGCCACCGATCTCCGCCAAGACAGCCTCGGTATGTTCTCCCAGCTCTGGAGCAGCACTCCTAGTCCTGGCATAGGTCTTACTGAACTGGACAGGATAACCGGGGATCTTTATTTTTCCCAGTCTTGGGTGGTCGAAGTCCACTATGTAATTGTTCTGCACAATCTGGGGGTCATCCACAAGTTCCGAAAGCCTATGAACAGGCGACACAGGGAAATCAAAGTTGGCGAAGATATCCAGCCATTCTTTCCGAGGACGGGCAGCAAAGATCTGGTCAAACATAGCAACCAGTTGCTCTGAATTAGCGTGCCTTTTCTCATCCGTGTCAAATCTCGTATCCTTCTCCAGTTCGGGACGGCCAATTGCCTGGCAAAGTGACCGCCAGTATTTCTCGGAGATAGTAAGGGTCATGATGAACCAGCGATCATCGGCGCACTTGTAGTAGTTTCTCAGAGGGTACTCTGTTGTCCTATGATGCCGTGGAACCTCAAGCCCACCGATGAGTGCGATCGACACGTTCGCATAAAGCAGATACAGCGCAGTACCCAAAATTGAAACATGAACCTCTTGCCCAACTCCGAAACGCTCCCGCATTAGCAGCGCGGTTATTATTTCATGGCTGGCCATAATAGATGTTGCCTGGTCGATGATCCCAAACTGACACACAAGCGGGGGCATCTGTGGTTCCCCCATAGAGAACATCATCCCCGACCTACCCTGCCCTTGATAGTCAAAAGCGCCTGCGTCACGATCAGGGCCATTGGGCCCAAATCCGGACACCCAAGCATAAATGAGTTTTGGGTTAATCTTGGAGAGAACGGAATAATCCATTTCCAGCCTCTCTACAGCTGGCCTGCGAAGACTGGTGAGAAAAACATCTGACTTGCCTGCCAGGCGGTAGGCTACTTCCTTTCCCTTTTTCTTGCTCAAATCTATGGTGACACTCTTTTTATTGCGGTTGGCACATTCATGCCAGATGCTGGCGCCACCTTCAAGCTCTAGACGGACGCTACCCACCAGGTTTAACCTGCGCATTGGGTCACCCACTACTGGCTCCTCGATTTTTATTACTTCTGCGCCTAGGTCACCCAGAATAGCAGTGCCACCCGGTCCTGCGTGGAACATCCCGAGCTCTAGAATTCGAATTCCTTCCAACGGTTGCCGCATGACGTCTCCTCCCACGTAGTGGTGCGAAGCTACATCTGGCTGCTTCTGCCGCAACACGCATGCTTTGACAGGTTGTCCGGTCTGCTCGTAGGCCGCCAGGCAACTGCTTTTGGGCTATTTCGCTCCGTGCCAAAGGGGCCTTTGGCCAGGTCTCTGGACCGGTCTTTCCAAACTCGCTTCTCTGGGCCCAGTCTTGAACTAGCGAGCCTGATAAATTGAAGGCCCGAGCTTGGTTGTGGCCTTGTTTCCAGAGTGGCGGAGGGAATGGGATTCGAACCCATGACCCCAATCCTGGGGTAACCGCTTAGCAGGCGGCCGCACTAGACCACTATGCGATCCCTCCGGCTGTGCCGATGCGTATCTAACCCAAATATAGCATAGTTTTTTCTTCCCTTTCAAGCGCGAAACGCCGGGGAATTTTCTGTTGAAAGCAACCACCTTTGATGCTATGATGCCTCTATGGTGGTAAGGCTCTGATGGAACCTGAAATCAATGTCCATATCGAAAAGAAACTCAAGGCTTCTGTTAGAGAGAACTGGCTTAAGAGCATAGCTCAGAAGGCTCTTGAGATTGAAGGCGTTGCGCCAGTGGAACTTGGGGTAGTCGTTACCGATACTGAGACAGTCCGGCAGCTCAATAGGACCTATCGAGGCTTAGACGAACCGACCGATGTGCTCGCCTTCCGCATGCATCTTGACACCGGGCAGGAGCAGCAGCCATCTTTTGTGGCTCCACCCGATGGAGTTCGCCATTTGGGCGAAGTCATCATTTCCTACCCACAGTCAGTGCAGCAAGCACATGAGCAACGGCATAGTGTTGACCAAGAACTAGCATTACTCACCGTCCATGGCGTGCTTCACCTTCTGGGCTATGACCACGAGCAGCCTGAAGAAAGCCAACGCATGAGAGCTAAAGAGGAGGAAATCCTGGGCAAGCTGGGTGCTGTGGAAAGCGGAAACTGAGACGACCTTTCAGAATCTCGCAAGATATCACGGAGTTGATTACCAGCCATGTCCGGTAAACATTAGGCTGGAGGAAGCTGAGGATAGCCTGCACTTCGCCAAACACGAACTCAAGACCCTTCACACTCCTGGCCATACTCAAGGCAGCATCGCTATCTATGTGGACGTTGCCGGTCAGAGAGTTCTTTTCGGGCAGGATGTTCACGGACCGTATGAGGTTGCCTGGGGAACCGACCTAAGCCAGGCTGTCGTCTCTTTGCAGAAGGTCATTGACCTTGACGCCCACATATTATGCGAAGGCCATTTCGGCGTCTACCAGCCTGCTAGCGAAGTGAAAGGGTATATAGGGGGCTATCTTCATCAGCTACAACAGAGGACTGGGGAGAAGCGCTAGGCATCACTCACAGCTTCACCACTCTCGGTTGAACGCGGCATCTCTCAGCAGTAGCTATAGCATTTATCTCAGAAACAGTCAGGTCCAGCCTATCCTTATGGGTCACCACGACATAATCAAAGAGGGACAAGGTTTTCATTTCTGCTTGTGCTTTGTCTAGTCGCAAGCTTTGCCCAGCCAGAAGCTGACCGTGACGTTGTTCCAGGCGGTGGGCCAATTCCTCGGTGGAAGGAGGCATAAGGAAGACAAGGACCGCTCCAGGCAGGATCCTTTTAATGGTAGCTGCCCCCTGGACATCTACTTTCACGATTCCATCCTGTCCGCTTTTCAAGGCTTCCCTTATCTCTTCCTTGGGTACACCGTAGTAATTGTCATAAACCTTCGCCCACTCCAAGAACTTTCGCCTTTTTACCCTTTGATGGAATTCGTCCTCAGAAAGGAAATGGTAGTCTACGCTGTCTCTCTCTCCCGGCCGTTTCGCTCTCGTAGTAGCAGTCACAACGTAATGGAAAGGTAGCCGTGCCTCTTTCATTCTGGCGAGCGTAGCGTCTTTACCAACGCCAGAAGGCCCAGAGATGACCACAAGCAGGCGATGCACAGATAAAGGGCGACCTGGCTTCTCATTCCTCACTTCTCTTCCTCATCTACTCCTGACTTAGAATCAACCTCTCCTCGACCAACCACCAACCTTCCGGCAATCGCCTCCGGCGTGATGGCAGCTAACACTATGTGTCCACTGTCTAGCACTACGGCAGCTCTGGCTTTTCTAGCATGGGTGGCATCAATGAGCATTCCTCTATTCCTAGCTTCCTGGATCAGACGCTTGGTCGGTTGCTGCCTTGGGGACAACATAACCACTACTCTATTCATGGCAATGATATTGTCAAAACCTATATGCACCGGCTCTGTGGTCATAGCCACCTCCCTGAAACTCCGAGCTCAATATCTAGCGAGTTTTTCCAGCTCTTCCCAGAAAGCTGGGTATGATATCTGGGCCACCTGCGCGTTCGCAATCTTGGTGTCTCCTTTAGCTACCAAGCCGGCTATCGCCAAGCTCATTGCCAGCCGATGGTCGGAGTGAGTCTCAACCTCGGCACCTCGCAAGGACCTGCCTCCGTAAATGACCATACCATCGGGTAGTTCCTCGACCCTGGCACCAAGCCGGGAGAGCTCTCGGACTGTAGTCACAATCCTATCTGATTCCTTGACCCGCAACTCGCCGGCGTCTCTGATTATGGTATTACCTTCCGCTACACAGGCAGCTACAGCCAGTAACGGTATTTCATCAATCAGGCGCGGGATCAGCTCTCTGTCGACCTCAACGGCTCTTAGTTGGCTAGACTCTATGCTAAGATCGGCGATCGGCTCGTTGCCATCCAACCGTTGGTTCACTACTTCGAGTTTGGCTCCCATGGCCAGAAGCGCATCTATAACACCGGTTCGCGTCTGATTAATGCCACAGCCTATGATCCTTATCCTGGCATTGGGATGGATAGCTCCAGCAACTAGCCAGTAAGCTGCTGAGCTGATGTCACCGGGAACATGGAGGTCAACCGGAGCTAACGGAGCTGCCAAAGGGGTCAGAAAAACATGAGTGTTAGCACTCTCAAGTTTAGCTCCCATTCTCTCGAGTAGGCGCTCGGTGTGGTCACGTGACGGCTGAGGCTGCTCAACCACGGTGTCCCCCTGAGCAAAGAGGCCAGCAAGCAATATTGCCGATTTTAGTTGAGCACTGGGTACCGGCAACGAGTAGGTTATGCCGCGGAGTCCTCTGCCCTTGATAACCAGCGGGGCAAAGGAATCCTCATGCCGGCCGAAGATTTCAGCTCCCATCAGTCGTAGTGGCTCGATCAGCCGTTTCATAGGGCGGGAACGAAGTGACCTATCGCCAGTAAAGATGGAAACAAAAGGTTGGGTGGCAAGGACTCCGGATAGAAGACGCATAGTAGTAGCACTATTGCCAGCATTGAGAACGTTTTGAGCTTCAGTCAGGCCAGTTTTCCCGGATCCCTGAATGAGCAGAGATGACGCCTCATCCGGTTCAGTGGCAAATCTCACCCCGAGTTCCTTTAGACAATGTGCGGTTGATAGACAGTCTCTTCCCGGTGAGAGGTTGCTGATTCTGCTGCTGCCTGAGGCTAAGCTGGTCAAGATGATAGCCCGATGCGAAATCGATTTGTCACCGGGCACAACAACCTCTCCGGCAAGTTGTTTAGGAGATACGATGCTCTTTAGCAGCTTCTTTCCAGCCATCTCCGCCGTGCCTCATTAGCCATGGCCAAGGCTGCCTCTATTTCATTGTTGCCATCGGCTACCAGCCCGCGCAGTCTTTGAAGCTCCCTGGTGAATTCGTCAATCCAGGAAATGATCGCGGGTCGATTACTAAGGCAGATGTGTGCATTCATCTCTGGGTTTCCTGAAGCCAGACGGGTAACGTCTCGATAACCGCTGGCCGCTAGCCGTGACATTTGTTCCCAAGAGGGATTCCGAGTGGTTGCTGAGACCAGGGCCGCCGACACCAAGAGGGGAAGGTGGCTTATGCCGGCCACTAGATTGTCGTGCTGTTGAGCCCCGATAGTCATGGGCTCAGCTCCCAGTTCTCTCACCATATCAATAACGGTTTCCAGTGCTGCTGGCTTGGCCTGCTGCGCCGGCGTTAGACAGTAGGTACAGCTACGAAACAGATCAGCTTTGGCAGCTTCGATGCCAGATGTTTCCTTGCCTGCCATGGGATGACCACCAACGAAGCTTACTCTCGGTGGCAGCAGTTGCTCCGCCCAGCGCATGACCTGTAACTTGGTACTGGCGGTATCGGTGACAACAGAGTCAGGCGCCAGGTCGGCAGCTATATCCGAAAGGATATTCTCTATGGTTAGAACTGGAGTAGCGATGACAATGAGTTCAGCACTTCTCACTGTCTCTTTTAGACTTGACTCAACTCTATCGACAGCGCCCGAGTCCAGGGCTACGCGGCCCACTTCAGTACGGCGGACATAACCGACTATCTCTGCCGCCCGCCACCTCGCTCGTCTAAGGGCCAATCCCATGGAACCGCCAATAAGTCCCAACCCGATGACGGCAATACGCATGAACCTATTATAGCATTGCTCTGATTAACTTGATAACTCCTTCAAGAAGACCTGTGCCTTGATTTTGCACTCGGCATCGGATATACTCATCGTAACC
>CAZTRR010000005.1:13026-38753 GCA_964616785.1 uncultured Dehalococcoidales bacterium | reverse complement strand
CGCGATTATCATCTGGTTACTCCATCGGGATCTTCATTGCTCTAGAACTGTCTTGGAGGGCGTGATGTCTTCAACTAGCTGATATCTTGTCATCTGTTTTGTCTTTGCCCGGGATAATGAGCGTGTCCTCAAATCTGGTAGGCCTGAGGTCATGCTTGGCTCCTCTCACGAGCTGTGACATCCGAGTGTCTCATTTCGTACCTATGGTCGGGGTGAGAGGATTTGAACCTCCGACCTCATGGTCCCAAACCATGCGCGCTACCCCTGCGCTACACCCCGTAACGGAAACGAAGTATAGTTGCTTGACGTAATCAAGTCAAGAAATCGTCGAAGGAAGGCGCTAGGTCGCAGAGCCCCAGCGATCAGCAGTCTTCAGATGCTCTCTTCTTGAGCCTGGCGTACTCGGCAGTCACCCTGTCTTGGATAGCAGCCATAGTCTGTGGTGACATATGCCTGAATCTTCCTTGTAGTTTGAGGTAGTCGTCTACGGGGCGTAGCTTGGGAGGGTCAACGTTAAGCTTGTACTTGCCCGCCTCTATTTCATAGAGGGGGAAAATCCCGGTTCTAACTGCCAACCGCCCGAGCTCTATGGTTGTATTTGCTGGAATACGCCAACCTGTGGGGCACACGGTCAGAATATGGAGATAGGCTGGACCAGCGGCCTTTGCCGCTTTGTCCACCTTCTTCATGAGATCGAAAGGATAGCTGGGACAGGCAGTGGCTACATAAGGAATATCGTGAGCGGCAGCAATGGCTGGCACATTCTTCTTCCACGTGGTTTGCCCGATGCTCATCTTGCCTGCTGGTGACGTAGTAGTGGAAGCCCCGAAAGGGGTAGCACTTGAACGCTGAATCCCGGTGTTCATGTAGGCTTCGTTATCGTAACAGATATAAACAAGGTCGTGGCCTCTCTCCAGAGCACCAGACAAGGCTTGGAGGCCGATGTCCGCGGTACCGCCGTCGCCAGCCATAGCCACCACCTTAGTTGTCTTGGAATGGCCTCTCTTGCGACTCAAGGCTTCTAGACCCGCTTCTATCCCCGAAGCCACAGCTGCGGTATTCTCAAACAGGGTGTGAATCCAGGGCATTTTCCAAGAGGTGTACGGAAACTGAGAAGAGACAACCTCCATGCAACCGGTGGCGTTAACAATAATCACGTCTTTGCCCAGAGTCTTGCATACGAGTCTGACAGCTAACGCCTCTCCACAGCCTAAGCAGGCACGATGTCCCGGAGCCAGATATTCCTCTGCAGTTATGGAATTCCGACCAATGGTAATCAAGCCTTCCACTATTCTCTTACCTCAATCATTTCAAATCCATCAAAATCCCCTTGCATCGCCTTGGCCGTGCCACGACGAATGAGGTCTTCAAAGGTTGCGGGGGAGATATCTCTACCTCCAAGACCGCCGACAAAGCTGACAACATCCGGCCTTGACTTGAGAGGATAAAGAGCTGCTTGAATCTCGGAGCAAACTGGCCCAGTGGGACCCCCAAAAGACAGGGCTCGGTCAAGAACGATGAGCACCTTGGCTCGTGCTACCGCCTGGCGGAATTCTTCAAAGGGGAAAGGCCGCCACAGGCGCAGTCTTATCAATCCTGCCTTTTGCCCCTCCTCCTGCATTTTGTCTATGGCCATCATGGCGGTCTCGCTAAAGCTGCCCATAGTTAGCAGCAATACACTCGCGTCTTCTGCCTTATAGCTTTCTACAGCGGAGTAGTGACGCCCGGTGAGTTTCCCGAATTCCTGCCAAGCGTGCAGAATCTCTTTCTTGCAAGCCCTAAACGCTACATCCTGTGATTTCTTGACTTCGGCATAGATGTTAGGTGGACCGAAGGCACCCATAGTCAACGGTTTATCAGGGTCGAGAGCATAGGGATGGTGGTACTTGGGTAAGAACCTATCCACCTCCTCTTTGTCCAGGAGATACAAAGGTTCTATCATGTGGGAAAGATGGAAGCCATCAATGTGGACCATTGCTGGGAAAAGAACCGTTGGCTCTTCAGCCATACGGAAAGCACATAGAACTAAGTCAAACGCTTGCTGAACGTTTTCGGCAAACAGTTGAATCCAACTGCAATCTCGTGCTGCCATGACATCGGAATGGTCCCCCCAGACGCTCAATGGACCCGAAAGCGCCCGATTGGCCACTGCCATCACTACTGGCAGACGCGATGATGAAGCCACATAGAGTACCTCATGCATCAGCTCCAGCCCTTGGCCGGCCGTGGCGGTGAAAGTTCTGCCACCAACGGCCGAGGCGCCAAGGCAAGCGCTCATTGCCGAGTGCTCTGATTCTACAGGTATGTAGTTGGCGTCCAATTCACCGTTGGCCACCAGTTCGGCTAGACGCTCAACTATGTGAGTCTGCGGAGTGATAGGATAGGCAGCTATAACGTCGACATCGGCTAACTTCGCTGCCTCGGCTATGGCAAAAGAGCCCTCCATGCCTATTCTTTTCACGTACTATATCTCCTCGACCATGGTTATAGCGTCTTTTGGGCACTCATCAGCGCAAATGCCACATCCCTTGCAGTAGTATAAGTTGGCCTCAAAGTAATCATCCTTTATTGGTTCGATGCAACCTTCAGGACAAAACACATAGCACAGGCCACACTTATTACATTTCGGGTAATCAAACTCCGGATGTTGCGATTTCCAGTCGCCTGTGCGATATCGACTGGCGCTTCCCGCTTCCGTAACGACGTAGCCAGGAAGCACTTCCTGCCATGAAGGAAGTGTTTCTGCAGCCACCGTCCTGCGCTGCCCCGGAGTCAGAGCGACGGGCTTGGCGATGGCTACTTCGTCGTAGGCCTTGTGGCAGGCGTCGATGTTGTTTTTAGCTCTGGGTCCGAAACGTTCCTGAATTGGCTCAACCAGAGATTCCAGCTCCATTATCTCTGTAGCTCTTACCAGCGCCCCGAGCATGGTAGTGTTAACGATTGGCAGTCCAATCATCTCACGAGCGATGGCAGTAGCATCAACGGCAGCCAGCCGCCACGGACCGCCGAGCTCGGAGGTTATGTCAACCAGTGCTCTGGGCGTATTTATTACCAACGTACCATCTTGCTTGAGTCCTGAGGTGACATCAGTGATTCCAACTAAGCCTGGGTCTAAGACTATCACAATATCAGGATATGCTACTGCGGCTCTCACACGAATGGGGCTGACGTTGCTTATGCGATTGAAGGCCAGAACTGGCGCCCCTCTTCGCTCCGGGCCGAAGCTGGGGAAAGCTTGGGCGAACCTCCCCTCCCTTATGGCCGCCAGCGCTACTAGCTCAGCCGACGTTACTGCACCCTGTCCGCCTCTTCCATGCCACCGAATCTCAGTGGTTGTGTCTTTTTGCATCGGTGAATTGAGTTTCCTCAAGCGCCCCTGGAGGGACTCGAACCCTCGCGCCCGGCTCCGGAGGCCGGTGCTCTATCCCCTGAGCTACAGGGGCACTGGTCAGTGTCGCATTATAATCCTGACGGGCTCAATTTGTAAAGGAGGTTAGCGCGGAGTGCTAGTTCGCATGGTTGCCTACCTTCAGGCTGAGGCTATCAAGGCACCGTCTATGCCAGTCGTTTCTTTCTGCTGCGGCGAGTCTCATTCGAGGTCTATATGACAAAATTGACGTAGGTCCCTAACAGAAAGACACCTATTAGAGCCAAAGAATACCAACTCGCCTTGATAGGCGTCTTGTGCTGTGGTCGAGAAACGAGCCCAGCAATGAATATCCCGGTCATGAGTATTACTGTCAGAGCGGTGAAGACGTGACTCGGTGACACTGCAGCCAATATCGGTCCTTCAGTGTAGAACAAGTCATCTACGCCGATAATCACGATGTTAAGAAGGTTACTCCCTATCATGTTAGCTACACACAGGTCTACGGCCCCTATGCGTAGGGCTGATAAAGAGACAACGATTTCAGGCAGACTGGTGGTGAAGGCGACAAATAAGCTGCCGACGAAGCTTTGTCCCCAGCCCGTGACCTCAGCCAACTCCGTACCTATGAAGGCAAGCCAGGTACCGGCAGCGATGATAACTGCAGCAGACACAGCATAATAAAGAGATGCACGTCTCATGGAGATCCCTCCGTATTTGAGCGTCGGTTTAGCATCAGAGGGAGACGGAGGCTGTCTTGATTTCTCAAACTTGAAGACCATTCTCACCATGAGGAGGTACAGAATGAAGATAATCGGGGTATAGATTCCAATCCAACCAATTGCTAGCTGTGAACCTAGAGGGCTAACAAACAAACAGGCGGCGGGAAAAGCAATAATGATCAGACTTAGACCGGCAGTCAGAGCGTGTCTCGGACTGGCTGCAGTCAGCAAAGGCCCTTGGCGCCAGGCAATATCAAGCAGCGCTATGACAAGGAGATTCAGGGCATTGGAGCCAAAAATGTCGCCTACAGTCAAATCGGGAGCTTTTAGGAGTGCCACAGCACTTATGCCCGTGAAAAGCTCCGGCAACGAGGTGACCAGGGCTAGCAGGGCGACGCCAATCCATAATCCTCCGAGGCCCGTTTTCTCTGCAATGACATCGCCATACTTGGCCACCTTTGTTCCGGCAAAAAAAATGATGAGCACGCAGACAACGAACTGTGCCCAGGTTAATAGCATCTCTTTCCTTCGCTTACTCTCTAGGTTGAGGCGTGACGCGCTGTGACCAAGTTGACATTATACGGTATCGGTCCCAATGAAACAAAAAGCTTCGAAGAAATACTTGCTCCTGGCACGCTCGAAGACACACGGACGGCTACCGTCCCATCGATGAGACCAGCCACGCTTCGCCTTATAGTGCACGTAGTACTTGGGGGCTTTCCTGGAGTTGGCCTCTTGGCGTGGTTCTTGGATTAGGTGGGTTGCGCCAGGGCTTGCTGAATCACCAGCAGTGATGGAGCCTGCAAGAGCCGCAATACCTACAACGCCAATAGACAGGGTCTCGGGTTTACCAAACAGCATCGGTAATCTTACCCGCGTTGGGTGACAGGGCAACTGCCAAAACCCGGGTCAAGACGAGCGCAGCGCCATTAGACCATGGTGTGGGGCTCAAACAGTTGCTACTTGGATCTGAGGCAGCTGAAAACCTTACGTATCTTTGAGTTGTGCTGGTTCGCTATTTGGGCGGGTGTGCTTCTTTGGCAAATTGCGTGAGGATGTTGGAAGAAAACAGATACTGCGTTGTTGTCTTGAGTGTTTTCCTTAGCACAGCTAGCTGTGGCTTGTATATCGCTGCCCTATTTCGCCTTACCGTGACAGGCATACCAAGCACCTTTGAAATGACCTCTTGCTCTAGCTTCCCTCGGCATATGACTGCCATTTCATCTTGACCTGGATCTATCTCTATGAGCATGGGCAGCAGTAGGGCTTCCTGCTCGTCGGTCTGTATCAGACTTGCCAAATACGCTAGCTCTTTCTTCTTGAAGAGATGAGAACTGCCGTCATTACACATCACGTGGGGGTATTCCTCGCCTAGCAAGTCGGATAGCGGTTTCTGTTGGCATGGCAAGTGTGCGTTCAATAGCCTGAGTTCGCCTACCAGACATTCCTGAAGCATTCTCTCGTAGGGCAAAACATCACTCATCTGTCTACCTTTGCTCAAGCAGCACCTTAACCCGTTTCAGCCGTGATTTCTCTTCTCTGTCTCTTTCCTCGAACTTCATGTTCAGGTACTTTATCGTGCCCTGCAGCCTGGGGATTGTCACATATTCCAGGGCGTTCACTATCCTTTTTGTTCTGCTTATTTCTCTCCCCAGCAGTTCTAGGCCTCGCTGGACCTCAGCCAGCTCAACTGAAGCTTCAAGGCATTCTCTGAACAACTGTGTCGCATGATCAACCCACGAGGAAGTATCAGCCAAGTCATACTCTGGCATCGGCCTTTCGGGTTGTCTCAACTCAAACGAGGGGATTCTGGCCCCGGCTACGCTTCTTGAGCCGGTGACGATTTCCAGCTTTCTCTCGCTGGCTATTAGTTCCTTTTCCAACGCTATATAGCCATGATACCCGGCAGCAATTGACAATGCCTTATAAGCTTCTGAGAAATCGGTAAGCAGTTTTCTCTTGGCTTCTACTGCTTCTCTGGCTAAGTTCATGAATTCGACCGTCATGATCGACAATCTGTCCTTTACTATCTTTTGTATCCTCTTGGCCAGCGAAAGACGTCGCCTTAGCCTTATTAGCTCGATCTTTGTAGGCCTAACTTTGATCAGCTGTTGCGGCATCCGGGTCCTTATACTTGGGGAGATATTTCCTGATGAGCTCCTCACTAATTAGCTTTAGGTCTTCCTCGGGCAAGGCTGAGAAAAGCTTCCAGCCTATGTCTAGGGTGTCTTCGACCGTTCTTTTCTCAAACTCGCCTTGCGATATGAATTCCCTCTCGAAGTTATCTCCATTCGCAAGGTAGATTCTGTCCCTTTCGCCCAATGCCTCAGCACCGATGATAGTTGATATTTCCCTGAGGTCGCACCCTTCAGCGTAGGCGGCATACAATTGCATGAAGACATTGTTATGGTCTTCTCTTGTTTGACCTGGGCCAATCCCTTCTTTCATCATCCGCGACAACGATAGGAAAACGTCTATCGGTGGGTATACTCCTTTCCTTTCCAGGTCCCGCGCAAGCACAATCTGCCCTTCGGTTATGTAGCCAGTAAGGTCAGGTATGGGATGGGTAATATCATCATCGGGCATGGTCAAGATGGGCAGTATGGTGATTGATCCTTCTTTGCCAGAGATCCGGCCAGCTCTCTCATACATAGTGGCTAGGTCTGTGTACATATACCCGGGATACCCTCTCCTTGACGGTATCTCGTCCCGCATTGCCGAAAGTTCACGAAGAGCTTCGCAATAGTTGGTCATGTCGGTAAGTATAACCAACACGTGCATTTCCTGTTGCCAAGCTAGGTACTCAGCTGCGGTCAAGGCCAACCTTGGCGTTGATATACGTTCTATGACTGGGTCTGAGGCTGTGTTGATAAAGGCGACTGTTCTCTCTCTGGCACCTGTGTGCTCAAGATTATCCATGAAGAATGCGGCGTGGTCGTAGCTGACACCGATAGCGGCAAACACTATGGCAAATCTCTCCTCTTTGCCCTTTACTGTAGCCTGCCTGATGATTTGAGCGGCAATTCGATTGTGCGGCAGACCTGAGCCGCTGAATATGGGCAGCTTTTGTCCCCTGATCAAAGCATTCAGACCGTCTATGGCTGAAAGACCGGTTTCAATAAACTCGGCAGGAGGCACACGACTTGCCGGGTTTATGGGCTCGCCGTTAACGTCTAGGTAGTCCTCGGCCACTACGGGAGCAGCTCCATCTATAGGTTCTCCCATTCCGTTAAAGACACGTCCCAAGATGTCAATGGACACTGGCAATCTTAGGGTCTGGCCTTTGCATCTCACGCTGCTGCCAGCAAGGTCCACTTCACTCACTCCACCAAACACCTGGATAATGGTTACCTCACGGCTGATGTCTATGGCTTGTCCGCGTTTCAGTTCACCGCTTGAGAGCCGAACGTCAACTATCTCCCCGAACTTTACTCCCGGGATACTCTCTGCTATTAACAAAGCCCCTTTCGCTCTGCTTATGGCTCTGGCTTCTCTCGTAAATAGGGAAGAAAACGCCATCAGGCTCCTCCTTTGTGCGCGACGAAGCTTACTGCCATCTCAGCGCGTAGTTCTTCAATTCTCTGCTCAAAGACATCGTGGGGTATGTCCTTCATTCTTGAGATCTTGTACAGAATCGGAGATGAGCGGATTTCCGCAACCGTTGTTCCCGAATCCAGCATCTCTCGGGCTAACTCATGGAAGTTGACTATGGTTTTGAGCATGAGGTGGTCTCTGGCCGGCAGACAATAGGTATCGATGTCATGATAGGCGCTTTGCATAAGGAAGTCCTCGCGTATCATCCTTGCCACCAAGAGCAGTAGTTTGTCGTCCTCAGGCAGGGCTTCAGGCCCGACAAGTCTCACAATCTCCTCTAAGTCAGCCTCCTGTTGCAAGATCTTCAAGGCGGTGCCCCTGGTGTCTGCCCACTGCGGGTCAACCTTGGACCACCAATTCTCAACGGCCTCGGCGTAAAGACTATAGCTGGTAAGCCAGTTTATTGCTGGGAAATGCCTCCTGTTTGCCAGTGTCACGTCTAACGAGTATAGTGCTTCTATTATTCTGAGTGTGTTCTGCGTTACCGGCTCGCTGAAGTCGGCTCCGGGAGGGCTCACCGCACCGGCCACAGTTACTGACCCGGTCCTTTCAGGACTACCTAAGCACTGGACCAATCCTGCCCTCTCGTAGAAAGAGGAAAGCCGTGAACCCAGATAGGCCGGGAAACCCTCTTCACCCGGCATCTCCTCAAGTCTTCCACTAATCTCCCTCATAGCTTCAGCCCACCTTGATGTTGAATCGGCAACTAGGAGCACATCATAACCCATATCCCTGTAGTACTCAGCGATCGTGATACCAACAAAAATGCTGGCTTCACGAGCAACGACTGGCATATTGGAGGTGTTGGCGATAAACACCTCCTTCTCCTGTAGTAACCTGCCTGTTGCCGGGTCCTTGAGTTTCCTGAAGCTATAGAGCACGTCGGCCATCTCGTTGCCCCTTTCACCGCAGCCAACGTAGATGTTCAGTTGTGTCTGAGCCCACCTGGCCAATTGCTGCAAGGCAACTGTCTTCCCTGTGCCAAAGCCACCAGGTATTGCTGCTTTGCCCCCGAGAGCCAAGGGGAACATGTAATCTATGATTCGCATTCCAGTAATGAGCAGTTGTGAAGAGTCGAGCCTTTGCTTATAGGGTCTAGGCTTTCTCACCGGCCACTTCTGCATCATTGTCAACTCTTTCATCTCACCGTTTCGCTTCACACGTCCTATAGGTTCCTCAATAGTATAGTCGCCTTCGCTTATTTCTTGGACCACGCCATCGCAACCGGCGGGCACCATGATTCTGTGCTCTAACAGATTAGTCTCAGGAACGGTTCCTATGATATGTCCTTCAGTCACTGCATCCCCGGCTTTGACCTTGGGTGCGAAATGCCATTTCTTGTCTCGTGGTAGCGAAAGCGCTTTCACGCCTCGTTTCAGAAAGGAGGTCTCTTTCGTTAACTCGGTCAAGGACTTCTGTAGCCCATCATAAATCGAGCCTATGATCCCTGGACCTAGCTCAGCAGTCAAGATCGTGCCCGTTCCTCTAACCCTCTCACCAACCTTCAGTTCAAGGGTGTCCTCGTGGGCTTGAATTATGGCCTTCTCTTCTTCGAGTCCTACTATCTCGCCGACGAGTCCTTCGTCTCCTATCTCGACCATCTCATACACCTGGGACCCTCTCATGTCGTCAGCTATGACCAAGGGGCCTGATACCCTCCAAACTCTACCCATGTTTCGTTACCTCCGTAAACATAGTCAGATGGTTACGTCAAACCCGATGAACTTCCTTATGTAGGCCTTGTAATACTCGGCAACGTCACCGTACTTCGTGCCGTATTTCGAAGGTACCTCAATGATTACCGGGGTTGTTCTTCCTCTTTCCTTGACCTGAGCTATCAAGTCCTCAACATATTCTACATAGTCTTCTTGTATTGCCACTATCCCAACATCGGCCTCAGATATCAGCGTGGTCAGTGCTCTTCTAACGTCTTCGCGGGTGCTTCGGCTATTCCCCACAACACAATACCGACTTACACCGGCTAGCCTCATCCCGTTGGCTAGCTCTTCGTCTCCTATAACAGCTAGGTCTAAATACTGAACGGATTTCATGATGGGGCTACTAGGCGGTGCTTTATGTCTTCCAAAGGCATATTATCCAACAGCGCTTTCAGGGCCAGCCTTAGGTTTCGTATTTCAATCTCCTTGACGGTCAAGTGCCAGGCCATCACCAAAGGTGACAGTATTCGTGGCGAAAGTATCTCCTTCACAAACCTGAACTTATACCTGTCGATGGTCTCGTCTACAGAGGTGACGCTTTGAGTTCTATTGTAGATAGTTGCTATCTCTTCTGCGACATCGTAATATGGGGTGTTCCTCAGACTGGCGGACACGTCAGTCAATCTACCTGACAGCAGCTCTCTGACGGCCTCCGGTGATAACATATAACCGCCAGAGACAATGTACCCAGCCGCTCCTGACCCTATGCCCAGAATTATGGCTCGACTGGCGATTTGTAGGTTTTTCAGGTCTACGGTGAGACTGATGGCTTTCGTAAGAATCAGGCCGTCCTTTATATCTTTGGCTATGTCGAGGTAGCTCCTATAGTATTCCTCATCCAATCTGTTTTCAGCTAGAAGCTTTGGTTTCGGCTCCTCGTGTACCACATAGTCCCTTAGGGCATAGCCGTAATTTGCCAGCTTACAGTTGACGAGCACATTCATAATGCCGTCGGTGTTTTCAGTACCAGAAAGCTCGTCCAGCAGTCCGCGGCTATGGATGATTCCCATCGGTATCATAGTGGATTTCTTGCCCGTTGGAGTTCTATGTAAGGCAGCTTTGATATTAAAGATGTCGTATTTCACCAAGTGTGCTCTTAGTATCTTGAGCATGTCAGCAGGCAACAACTTAAGTGCTTCCAGACGGGCAAGATACTCTCTCAAGTACCTCCATAGCCCTTCATCCAGGTCATCGAAGGTTCTAATGGGCAGTTCCTGGAAGTAATCTCCTATATCGGTGCCGGCGATCATTGCCAGCGCATCGTTGAGGCTAGTGGCTTTGGACATCCCATCTATATGGTTAAGGGCCACTATTCTGGCCTCTTCACCTTTTAGATAGGCTGACATGAACGCATATCTGGTATCAGGCAAAATCAGCTCCCGTCAATGTCCGAAGAGTTCCCGGCTTATTTCAGGAACGATCTGAGGAAGCAACATTTCGAGCCTGGTTTCGTAAGTATTGTCTATACTGAGCTTTCCATCAGTGCTCTCAGCTACTGCTCCCCCGGCGCAGTCAAGCTCCTTGATTTCTGCTATCCTGCTGGCCAACTCCTTGTTTCCCGTAGCCAGTTCTTGCAGCGTATCCAGATCCCTGTGCGAGACGTAGACTCTGACCTTGTCACTACCGAGTTGACCAACGGCTTCTTCAAGCAAGCTTATGACGGACCCTTTGTCACCTGAAATCGTGGGTAATGTAGTTCTTACCCTATCGACTATCTCGTTGACTATCTCAGCTTTAACGCTTGACAACTCCTGGCGCGCTTGAATATGGGCTTGAGCTAGGATTTGGCTAGCTCGCCTTTTCGCTTCTTCAATTGTCCTGCGTTTTGCTTCGTGGAACTTTATTTCCCGCTGCTTCTCGGCTTTCTCTATCTCTTGCCAGGCTTTCTCCTCGGCCTCTTTGGTAATCTGCTCGGCATCCGCTCTTGCCTTATCGAGAATAGCTCTGTTTATCCTCTCCATTCCTTCCATAACACACCTCTACATGAGTCCTAGCATGGTTATCGCCATTATAGTGAACACCAGTCCTAGAACACCGAGCAACTCGACAAAGACCGCCAGAAGCATGGCGTTAGTCAGTATTCGTCCCTTTGTCTTGGGCAAGAGGGAGATGCCAGAGGCGCACACTGAGCCTTGATATGTCGCCGAGAAAAATTCAGCTAGGGCGGCGATAATCCCACAGCCAAGCACAGCAAAACCGCTGCCACCTTCTGCTGGCAATCCGGGAACCACTGTGGTCAGAATGAGTATGAAGATGATAAGGCCGTAGAATGTCTGCGTCATGGGCAGGGATGCCAGCACGATCACATTTCTGAACTGTCCCGGCTCCTCAGCTAAGGTGGCTACACCAGCCGACGCGCCGACGGCAATACCCATTGACGAGCCGACCAAACCACCGGCTAGGGCGATCGCACCGCCAAGAACGGCTAGGGACGCTGGGTCAACTATCATTGCTTATACCTCCTTGCTAAGATTTCGCTCCTACAACTACTGCCGCTCTAGTCCTTAATCTAAACGGACTGTATTCTCTCCCTCCTCCTTCGTAGAACTTGAACAGGAACTCTACAAAGCATAGCCTAAGGGAGTGTATGAAACCAGTGAGAACGCTGAGGAGTAGGTTAAGAAGGTGCCCTATTAGCAAAACGAGTATCGCTATGACACCCCCAACGACAAGTCCAACTACACCGGGCATCATGTTCAAGAACAGGTCTGCGAGCAGGTTGAAGCAAAACGCCAGATAGAATGTGGCTAACCCCACTCCGGCTATCCTGGAATATGACATGACATCACCGAAGAGCCCAGATATGTCAAATATCCAGAAGATGCTTCCCAGGAAAGCACCCTGCTGGATAATGGAAGATACAACTACGAGAACTATGCTCAGCATCAGGACATATCCCAGGATAGAATACATCTGTGCATCCAATAGCGGAATACCGACACCAAGCAGATTATGTATAAGATAGGGTATTCCACAGATTTGTAGTAGGAACAACCCAATCTTACCAAGCAGTACCCCTCTGCTTCTTTCCTTCACCCCTCTAATCAGAGCCAGCACGTGGCTTATGTTGACATGGATGAAGCCTATTATCAGCGCTAGCACTATGAACGAGATTGGGTCTTGAAGGGTTTCTTTGGCCCACCCAGCAAGGGCCAAGCTCTCAATTCCGAAGAACTTGTAGAAGTCACCCAGATAGGTTCCGGTAAGTACGCCGATGAGTAGAGCAACGCAGCCACTTGTATAGATCAGCTTCTGGAATAGTCTAAAGCCTTCAGACTCAGGATTGTCTGTAAACATGGGCAGGAGAAACCTGCCAAGAAGCAGAATTCCCAGGGCGTATACTGCATCACCTACCATAAGGCCGAAGAATAAAGCAAACGAGTAGGCTATTATGGGCGTAGGGTCCCATTCTCTATACCTTGGGATGCCAAACAGGTTCACAACGGTCTGGAACGGCTCAAGCCCTCTTAGATTCCTCAGTTTAGTAGGGGGCTCTTCTGATTGCTCCGGTTCCCGCGTCTCAACATACACGCAGCCTATGCTGTCTCTAAGTTCTGAAATCGCGGCTTCACTGTTGCTCTCGGGAATCCATCCTTCAATTAAGGTTACATATTTGGCCTCACAGGCCTTCTCCAAAACCGCTAGCCTCTCGCTCTCGGCTGACAACACCTCTTTGAGCAGCACAAGCCTCTCCAGATTCTCTTTGGTTTCGGCCTGCAATTCCACGTAGAGCCCCGCCAGCTTCAGTTCCAGATTGCCAAGCCTCTCCCTAGCTGCTTCAAGGAAGTCAGCCAGGGTCAAATCCTCGTCTGGTATTTGGAGCGCTTTGCCACCGCCTTCAGTGACCAAGGACTCCAAGGCTTCTTGATCTTCGACCTTGCCTACGGCAAAGAGAACGGTTTCGTTTTCCACGATGGCAACAATGCTTTCAAGTAGGTGGTCCTTAAGCCGGTCGTGCAAATTCTTATAGGTCTCGCTGGAGAGAGTGAAGACTCGGGAAGAGAGATAGCGCCCGGAGAAAGCCAGGTCTTTTAGTCTCACGCGTGCTTGTTGGGCAAGGGGTTCAAGATACCTCTTCAGTTCGGCTAGTCGGTTGACCTCCTCTCTGGGTGCTACAGTCCTCTGCTCCAGGTTGGTGAGCCTAGTGCACAATGAGACTACTTCGTCATTCAGTTCGCTGAAAGGTCGGGAATATATTACTTCAGTATCCTCTGCGAGAGATATCTTTTCTTCCTTTGGTAGGTTCCGTAAGGCACTATCAACGCACGTTAGCAGCTTGTCGACTTCGGCTTGTTCATGTTCAATAGCTGCCCTATCGACAGGCTTTAGCTCTTCACTTCGCTCCACGTGGAGTACCCCGAGGCCATGTAGAGCTTTGAGGGCCCTCTCCGAGTAGTCCCTCATTGTTATTACTCTGATCTTGAGCATGCACTCGGGGGCATTGAGTACTAGAGGTATCATCTGGACCTAGCCCCGGTGACAATACTTGCCATACGTTCAGCGATCTTGACAAGCTTGTTCTCGGCGTCTCTCCTGATTTGAGCGGCTTTCTTCTGGGATTCTTCGCCTGTTCTCTGTGCTTCCTCTGTAGCCTTGTGGACAATCTCTTGACATTCGGCTTCTACCTCACTCATGGGTAAGTCAGAAGAGAGGATCCGGCTGGCCTCCTCTTTGCCTTTAAGGAGGATTTCATTGGCTCTGCTCCTAGCCGATTCAAGGATTTTCTCAGCTTCGGCCTCGATAGCCTCTATGTCACTGATGCTGTCTCGCATAGCATTTGCACTCCTTTGCGTGTTTGATGTTAGATGCTATCAAGTGAACTACGCTTTATCTTCTAGAACCACGGCCCTTGTTGAACCGAGGATTGAGTCATTTTCATAATAGGTCACGTAGTAGTACCACATCGTGATGACATCGCAACAAATGTTTAGACGTATCCCAGCAAATGAGATGACCGGTACGTAGACAACATACTGTCACCACATCAGACGCACTGCGCTTATTCCGTAGTTCATCTGTTGGACGGATGAAGGTGTGAGAGCAGATACCAATTGTATTACATTCATTTTCTGATCTAGATGCATCTGTTCGCATGCTACCACACTGGTTCGAGGTTGGCTTGTGCTGTTGTGCCTAGTTTAGTTCAGCAAAAACGCCTAATTCCTGGCGACTGCTTGCGTCGCTCCGAACCACAACAAGAGGGAAGCTGTAAGCGGCGCCTACCCTAACATACCCAGGAATACACCCGCAGCTACAGCTGTGCCGATAACGCCAGCTATGTTCGGTCCCATGGCGTGCATCAACAGGAAGTTCCTGGGATTTGCCTCCTGGCCTAGTTTTTGGACTACACGGGCTGACATAGGAACTGCTGAAACCCCAGCAGCGCCTATCATCGGGTTAATCGGCTCTTTGGAGATAGCATTCATTAACTTACCCAGCAGCGTGCCAGCAGCAGTTGAACCTGCAAAAGCTACCACGCCCAGGAAGAAAATGAACAAGGTTTCAGGCTTAAGGAACAATATCGCTGGCATTGACGCCCCGACAGATATGCCCAGGATGATAGTCAGGATATCCATGAAGGCATCGCCAGCGGTCTTGGCTAGTCTGTCGGTAACCCCACTGACCAGCAATAGATTGCCGAACATGAACATGCCGATGAGAGGAGCTGATTTTGGAACAAGCAGAATTATGACCATGGCTCCTATCATGGGGAACAGGATTCTCTCTAGCGTTGACACTTCTCTTAGCTGTGGCTCCATGTAGATCGCCCGCTCCTTTTTGGTCGTCAGAGCCCTTATGACCGGCGGTTGGATAATAGGTACCAGCGCCATGTAGGAATAAGCAGCTACTGCGATAGGGCCAAGCAGGTGGGGGGCTAGCTTAGCAGATAGGTAGATACTTGTTGGCCCATCAGCCCCACCGATTATGCCTATGGCACAGGCCTCGGCAATATCGAAACCGAAAAGAAGCGCTATGAATAGAACGAAATACACTCCAAACTGTGCCGCAGCTCCCAGGAGCAGGGTCTTGGGATTGGCGATAAGCGGCCCGAAATCAGTCATAGCTCCCAAACCGAGGAATATGAGAGGTGGGACGATTTCTCCAGCAATCAGATAAGTGAATATCTTAGCCAGTAAGCCTTCGGGCATTCCGTCTACATATTCAAACAGGCCACCCAGCGGCAGGTTTGCAAGCAGCATACCAAAGCCTATAGGAACTAGCAGTAGAGGTTCCATCTTCCTGGCAATGCCCAAATATATGAAACCGAAAGCAACAAGCCACATTACCAGGTGGCCCCAATACAGTGAGGCAAAGCCGGTTTCAAATAGGTCCACTATGTCTTAGCCGCCTTCCGTCTTGGCTTTCTGCGCTTTACCAGTCACCCTATTAAGCAGCAGACTCACTAACCACAGTACCAGAGACAGAATACCAAGAACTACAAAGACTGTCAGGAAGCCAATGCCGGCGATTTGTGCAGCGAATCCCCAGTCCACCATCATTATGCTTTCGTGGCAGAGCTTGAAGCTAGATTATACCATGCCACGTTAGGTGAGGCAATTAACCTGGCTTCCAATCAGCCAGCAGGTTTTGTCTGCAAATTGACAATGCTATAATTGTAATTAGCCGGAGAGGTGTCCGAGTGGTTTATGGTGCCGCTCTCGAAAAGCGGTGGGCGATGAGCCCCGTGGGTTCGAATCCCACCCTCTCCGCCGGGCTACGGAGAGGTGCTGGAGTGGCCGATCAGGCGCGCCTGGAGAGCGCGTGTCGCCTTTGGCGACCGTGGGTTCGAATCCCACCCTCTCCGCCAAGTTGACTGTCTGATGTTTTTCTGTCCGTAGGCGAGTTAACCGGTCAAGTGAGAGTCTTCAGACGTAAGCCTGCCAAAATCGGCTTAGCTTTGGGCAGTGGTGCAGCTCGCGGCTTAGCCCACATTGGCGTATTGAAAGCCCTCAAAGAAGAAGCAATTCCGGTTGACATGGTAGCTGGCACCAGTATGGGTGCCATGATGGGTGCTTGCTTTGCCAAGGAAGGTGAGATAACTACGGTGGAAGAGATAGCTCTAGAGACGGGTTGGAGACAAGTAGCTCGGCTGCTAGACCCTAAACTCAGTTCTCTAAGGAGGGGGCTTATTCGTGGCCGAAGGATAGAAGAGCTCTTGAGTTCCGTAATCGGAGATGTCCAATTCGAAGACTTGAAAATACCGTTCGCGGCTGTAGCCACTGATGTCAATACCGGCCGCGGGGTAGTAATCAGAAAAGGCTCGGTGATAGAAGCAGTAAGAGCGAGTATCTCGATACCGGGCATATTCGTGCCGGTGACACTTGAAGGCAAGTGCTTGGTTGATGGTGGCTTGACTAACCCTGTGCCTGCGGATATTGTCCGGCACATGGGAGCGAAGTTCATCATCGCCGTGAATGTTCTCGTTGAGCCGTCAAAGAGCAGGCGCGCTGTCGACCCATCGAAGGAGGGTGGAATGGTTGAGGTCCCAAATATATTCAACACCTTGATACAGTCAATCTGCATTATGGAGTACGAAATAACAAAGGCAAGAATAGTGAAGGCAAATATAGTCATAAGTCCGGATGTCAGCCACATCGAGGCATTTGAGTTCCACAGGGGAGAAGAGGCTGTACTGGCCGGTTATGAAGCAGCCAGAAAGGTTCTGCCGAAGCTGGGAAGACTGATAGGGCGAGGATGATGAAGGCTCAAAGAGCTGGGAGGGCTATGTCTGGAATTGAGCCTCAATGATTGTCTTGGCCACGCTTCAAAGAGATGCGGTGCTACCATTGTTCACCTATCGTACCTATGCTAGAATGTCTCAGCTCAGATGGCGAGTGCAGACGAACTGAAATACTGGGTAGGCTTTTCTAGGATGCCCAGCATCGGTCGGGTGAAGCTCTCACAGTTGCGGGAGCACTTCATCACTTTGGCGCATGCCTGGAAGGCCTCGACTGGCGAGCTAAGAAAAGCGGGGCTTGATTTGAAGTCCGCAGATACAATTGTAAATCTGAGGCCTAGGATTTCTCTAGACGCCGAAATGGAGAACCTGAAGCGGTATAAAGTGAAAGTGCTTACGTGTGATTCGCCTGGCTACCCCCAAAGGCTAAAGGAAATCTATGACTACCCGCCAGTGCTTTATGTGAGAGGTAACCTGCTGCCCGAAGATGAATGTTGTCTGGCTGTAGTTGGCACTCGCCGGGCTAGCGTTTATGGACGTCAAGTTACCGAGGAGATTGTCAGCGACCTTGCTCGGAACAAGATCACTATCGTCAGTGGCTTGGCTAAGGGGATTGATTCTGTGGCCCATCGTGCTACCCTTGAAGCCAGCGGCAGGACTATCGCCGTTTTCGCTTGCGGACTGGATATCGTTTATCCGGCCGAGAATGCCAAGTTAGCTCGCGCCATTATGGAACGCGGTGCACTGATAAGTGAATATCCTCTGGGCACCCGGCCGAAAGCTGACAACTTCCCGCGGCGCAACAGGATTATGAGCGGATTGAGCCTCGGAGTACTGGTTGTAGAAGCTGGAGAGAGCAGCGGGGCATTGATCACGGCCAACCAAGCGCTTGAGCAAAACCGGGATGTCTTTGCCGTCCCCGGCAGTATCCTATCTCCGGCCAGCAAGGGAACAAATCATCTCATTCAAGAGGGGGCGAAACTGGTACGAGACCATGTTGATATACTGGAGGAGCTGAATCTGGCTATGGTAGCCCAGCAACTGGAGATGAAGGAGCTTCTCCCGACGGATGAAACTGAGTCTTTGCTGCTAAAGCAACTAGGCAATGAACCAACTCACATCGATGAGGTTTGCCGCCACAGTGGTCTGGCGGCCGGCCTGGTTAGTAGCACTCTGACCATGATGGAGCTTAAGGGAATGGTCAAGCAGGTTGGTGGCATGAATTATGTGTTGACCAGAGAGACGAGGGAGGAATACCAGGCTCAGGTGAAGTAATCATGGCAACGAAACTAGTCGTTGTTGAGTCTCCGGCCAAGGCGAGAACAATAGGCAAAATCTTGGGTGCCGATTACGTTATTAAGGCGTCTTTGGGACATGTGCGCGATTTGCCCCAAAAAGAATTAGGCATAGACATAGCCAATGACTTCGCCCCCCAGTATGTCGTCATTCCACAGAGAAGAGGGACAATTCGTGAGCTGAAGCAATTGGCTAATGGCGCCTCGGCGATTTATCTGGCTACTGACCCCGACCGGGAGGGAGAAGCGATTTCCTGGCATCTGGCTGAAGCAGCCAAACTGAGCAAAGACAAGGTGCCTATCCGCCGTGTTGTCTTTCATGAGATAACCAAAGAGGCCGTGGAACAGGCTTTTCGGGATCCTCGTTCTATTGACATGAACCTGGTCGATGCGCAACAGGCACGCCGTCTACTAGATAGGCTGGTTGGCTACAAACTGAGTCCGTTATTATGGCGCAAGGTGCAGAGAGGGCTTTCGGCTGGCAGGGTTCAATCGGCTGCGGTAAGGATTGTCGTTGACCGGGAGCGAGATATCCAGAATTTCGTTCCCGTGGAGTACTGGACCATTGAAGCTGAACTGACCAAGAGGTTGCCCAGAGTTCAGAAAACCGGTTTCCGGGCGCTGTTTATAGGCCTGAGCGACGGGATCAAATTGGAGATACCTAGCGAAGATGAAGCCGAGAGACTCAAAGGTGAACTAAGCAATGCAGATTATGCGGTCAGATCAGTGCAACCTAAGGAGATACCTCGTCAGCCCGCGCCGCCATTTACTACCAGCACTCTGCAGCAGGAGGCCTGGCGCAAGCTGCGGTTCACGGCCAAACGCACTATGGCTATTGCCCAGCAGCTTTATGAAGGCATTTCCATTGGTGAGGAAGGCTCGGTGGGGCTTATTACCTATATGCGTACCGATTCTACTCACGTCGCGGCCGGTGCTATAGCCGAAGCCAGAGATTTCATTGCTGGCAAATACGGTAGTCAATTCTTACCTGTCCAGCCACGTTTTTTTGCGAAAAAGGGCAAGTGGGCCCAAGAGGCACATGAAGCTATTCGGCCGACCAGGATTCATCGGGAGCCGGACCAACTCCATCCCTATCTCCGACCAGAGCAGAACAGGCTTTATGCACTCATCTGGAAACGAATGGTAGCGAGCCAGATGGCTGCGGCGCTGGTTGATACTGTGACTGTAGAAATAGAAGCGAAATGTAGAGAATCTCAGAAGGCGTATCTACTGAGAGCAACTAGCTCCAGGGTCAAGTTTCCGGGTTTCATAGCCCTTTACAGCGAGGGCAAGGACGAAGATGAGGACGAAGATGACAAGGCTGTTCATCTTCCTCAACTGGAAGCGGGTGATGGATTGGTGCTGCTGGGGCTCCTTTCAGAACAGCACTTCACTCAACCTCCGTCTCGTTATACCGAGGCTACATTAATAAAGGCACTGGAGCAAAAGGGAATCGGACGCCCCAGCACTTATGCCCCGATTCTATCCACCATTCAGGAGAGAGGGTATGTGTTGAAAGATGGTGCCAAGCTTTATCCAGACACTGTGGGGATTGTCGTCAATGACCTCTTAACCCAGCATTTCCCCAAGATCGTTGACCTGGGTTTTACTGCCCGCCTGGAGAAAGAACTGGATGAGATCGCTCAGGGCAAGAAAGAATGGGTGTCAGTTCTGAGACATTTCTACACGCCATTCGATGAGTTGCTGCGCATAGGCTCTGAGGCAATAGAGAAAGTCAGAATCGTCAGGATGACGGAAGAAACCTGTCCTGATTGCGGTCGTCCCATGGTAATAAAAATGGGGCGCTACGGCAAGTTCCTGGCTTGCAGCGGCTATCCAGAGTGCAAGAGGACAATGCCCTTTCTAGTCAAAACCGGTGTTGCTTGCCCCGACTGTGGCGAAGGGGAACTGGTGGAGAGAATAAGCAAGAAGAAGCGGCGCTTTTATGGTTGTAACCGTTATCCAGCCTGTAAATTCGCTACTAATCGGAAGCCCATTCGACAGCCGTGTCCGCAGTGTGGCAAACTCCTTATCACATATCGAGATGGCTGGGTAAGGTGCACAGCCTGTGACTACAAAGGCAACCTGGCTGAGTTAGAGAAAGCGGAGGCAGCAGTATGAAGATCTTGGTTATCAACGGCCCTAATCTTAATATGCTAGGTAAGAGGAGCAAGAGTACCTACGGCAGCAAAACGCTGTCAGCGCTTGATGCCTTGCTTAAGAAGCAAGCTGAAAGCTTGGGTGTGGATGTTCTCACCTTTCAGTCCAATAGTGAAGGCAAGCTCATCGACTTCATCCAAGCGCATTCATCTGAGTCTGATGGCATAGTCATCAATCCCGGGGCGCTCACTCATTATAGCTTCTCTTTGCGGGATGCTTTGGCTGACAGCGGATTGCCTTTTATTGAGGTTCATCTATCCAACATTTACGCTCGTGAAGGCTGGAGAGTGGAGTCCGTGACAGCTCCTATTGCAAAAGGCCAGATTGGTGGATTGGGTTGGCGAGGATACGTTGCGGCGTTGCGCACTCTGGTCGGCGAATTGAAGGGAGACATCTGGGAGTGAGCCGGCTGGAGAAGCTGCGGCGGAGTCTGATACTCCAGGGACTTGACGCGCTGCTAGTTTCTCAGCCCGAAAACCGTCGCTACCTTTCAGGATTCACTGGCTCAGCGGGTTGGTTGCTCGTTTCGGCGGCTAACGCTTTTCTGGCAGTCGACTTCCGCTATGTCGAACAGGCCAAAAGAGAGGCAGCGGATTTCGAGGTAATTCACGTTAAAGGTGATGTGGCGAATTGGCTACCGAAATTGCTCTTAGATCTGGGGTTCAAGAAAGCAGGCTTTGAAGCTGACCAGGTTCCTTTTGCCACTCACCAGCAGCTAGGTAAAGCTACTACCGATAGACAGCACGAACTCCAGCTTGTCGCGACCACCCGTCTAGTGGAATCTCTTCGCGCAGTAAAAGAGCCGGAAGAGCTGGAATCTATTATTGAGGCGGTGAAACTTGCCGACACTGCTCTTGACTATGCTAGGTCGATAATCCGTCCTGGAATAACCGAGAGGGAGCTGGCTTGGGAACTGGAGAGATGTCTGCGGGAAAAAGGCAGTGCCCCGATGCCTTTTGACATTATTGTGAGTTCGGGCCCTAACTCGGCACTGCCCCATGGCAGACCCTCCGAACGAGCTATCTCAAAGGGCGAGCCTGTGGTGATTGATTTGGGAGCACGGGTAAGTGGCTACTGCAGCGACTTGAGCCGCACTTTCTGTTTGGGCGAACAAGACGAGACCTTTTCGAAGGTTTATAATATTGTTTTGGGCGCACAGCTAACCGCTTTGGCTACGATTAGGGCTGGCATGAGCGGCGACGAGGCAGACCAATTGGCTCGAATGGTTGTCGATGAGGCAGGCTACAGCCAAGTCTTTGGTCATGGTTTGGGACATGGCGTTGGTCTACAGGCACATGAATCGCCACGGCTTGGTCCCAGTTCGTCAGATGAGCTAGTTGACGGAATGGTTTTCACGGTCGAGCCTGGAGTTTATGTTCCTGGCTGGGGTGGAGTTAGAATCGAGGACACGGTAGCACTGGAGAACGGTAAGGTCAAAGCTCTCACCAGGGCGAAGAAAACGGCGAATATCTAGCAGGAGGTAGCTGTCCCATGATTGATGCCGGAGAGATGAAGAAGGGAATCACCGTCGACGTGGAAGGGCAACTGTATCAAGTTCTTGATTACCAGCATATTAAGATTGCACGAGGCTCGGCCCAAGTTCGACTGAAACTTCGTGATGTGCGTGCCGGTCATACCACCGAACGCGTTTTTCAGGCCAGCCAGAAGTTCAGTCGTGCCTTTGTCGAGCGCCGCCCGGTGCAGTATCTCTATAATGACGGCGGGCTCTACTATTTCATGGACACTGAGACTTTCGAGCAGACGCCGCTTGATAGAGCTATGGTTGGCGAGGCTCTGAAGTATTTGAAAGATGGGCAGAACCTAGAAATGCTAACCCACAAAGGTGAGACCATAGGGATAGAGCTACCTGTTTCAGTTGAGCTTCAAATTACCGAGACAGGCCCGGGTTTCAAGGGAGATACCGCTAGCGCTGGCAGCAAACCAGCCATACTGGAGACAGGCATCACTGTCCATGTTCCCTTTTTTATCAATACCGGCGACGTCATCAAGGTGGATACTCGGACCGGACAGTATCTTGAGAGGACAGGCTGAATACTTGGTGAAGGCTGATCTCCATGTTCACACCAACTATTCCAAGGATTGCCTGACGACCCTGGAGCAGGTAGTCGCGCAGTGCCTTGAAGTTGGTATCGACTGTCTTGCGGTAGCCGACCACGGGACCATTGCTGGAGCCTTGCGGTTGAAGGAAATGGCTCCTTTCCTAGTTATTGTTGCTGAGGAGATCATGACTCCATCTGGTGAGGTGATGGGAATGTTTCTTAGCCAGGAGATTCCCAGCGAATTGCCTGTTGAGGAGGCTATAGCTCAGATTAAGACTCAGGGCGGGCTGGTATGTATTCCTCACCCTTTTGATAGGGTGCGGCTGTCAGCCTTCAAGAATCAAGTGTTCGAGACCATCATGCCGCAGGTTGATATTATCGAGGTTTTCAATTCGCGGAGTCTTTCCCCGGGTAACTCAGCTAAGGCTTGGCGGCTGGCTCATAACTATGGGAAGCTTGCCAGCGCTGGGAGCGATGCTCACACGGCCTCTGAGATTGGCAGGGCCTACGTCGAAATGCCTGAATTCGACGGAAAGGATGAGTTTCTGGCTTCCTTGGCCAGAGGAAGAGTTTTTGGACGCGGATCAAATCCATTGGTTCACTTCGCCAGTACTTGGGCTAAATTGAAGAGACATCCATCGTAGGAGAAGCCTCGTTGTTGACTATCGGTTGGTTTTCCACCGGCAGGGATGAAGCAGCTAGACAGCTTTTGCGGGTAGTGTGGGACAGAATTCAAAGTGGTGATATCGAGGGTAGGATTGTTTTTGTCTTCAGCAACCGAGAGCCAGGCGAATCGGAAGAAAGCGACCTGTTCTTTGAGTTAGTTCATAAGTACCATATTCCGCTGATTTGTGTTTCCTCCAGGAGATCTAAAGCCACGCAGGACATAGCCGCTAAAGCACCAGATGAAGCATTACCTGCATGGCGCCTCGAATATGACAGAGAGATCATGAAGAGACTTCAAGGGTTTATGCCAGACCTCTGCGTCCTTGCCGGCTACATGCTTATCCTTGGTAAGGAGATGTGCCAGAGGTATGATATGATAAATCTGCATCCTGCGGCTCCTGGTGGCCCCAAGGGTACTTGGCAAGAGGTGACCTGGGCGCTAATGGAGAGCAGGGCCAAAATATCTGGGGTGATGATGCATCTGGTGACTCCTGAGCTAGATAGAGGCCCAGTGGTAACATATTGTACCTTCCCCCTCACGGGGGAAGCTTTTGATGAACACTGGCGGGAAACGGGTGGATTTTCCATAGCTGACTTGAAAAAGGAACAGGGCGAGGCCAACCTACTGTTCCGCCTTATCCGGCAGCATGGTCTAGCTAGGGAGTTTCCGCTCATTGTGTCAACGCTAAGAGCTTTCAGCAAAGGAGAGATCAAAATAGAAGCTGGGCGGGTGCTTGACAGCCAGGGAGACCCGATAGCCGGATGTGACCTCAGCAGTGAAGTGGCGAAGATGGCAGGGATGAAATGAATACAATCTGCTTTGACCTTGAAGGTCCGCTGGCTACCCAGGATAATGCCTACGAGCTTATGAAGCTTTTCCCCGGTGGAGGCAAGGTTTTCGAAGTCATAAGTCGTTACGATGATTTATTGACACTGGAGGGCAGACCGGACTATGAACCCGGTGACACACTGGCCCTCATCGCACCGTTTCTGGTGTACCACCAAATTAGGGAGGAAGATATCAGCAGGCTAGCAAGAAAGGCGACTTTGACTAACGGGGCTGCTGAACTCATCATCCGATTCAGCGCTCAAGATTGGGAGATATTCTGCATCAGTACCAGCTATGAGCAGTATGCCTTGCATATAACACGAAGGCTGAACATGTTTTCCCAAAATGTCGCCTGTACCTCTTTCGCGCTGGATGAAATGTCGCAAGCATTATGTAAAGAAGACTTCAGCTATCTGGAAAGAATGGAGAAGGAAATTTCGACTGCGGACTCTATTGATGATGACTGGATAAAGAAAAGCCTTGACCGTTTCTACTGGAAGAAATTGCCGAAGACTAACTTGGGACGGCTCTTGGAGCAGGTCAAACCTGTGGGTGGGCAACGCAAGGTAGAAGCCTTACGGCATTTTGCTGAAGCTCAGGATAAACCTTTGACTGAATGGGTGGTGGTTGGCGACAGTATTACCGACTTCAAGATGCTTCAGGCTGTCGAAGAGGCCGGCGGGCTCGCAGTTGCCTTCAATGCTAACGAGTATGCGCTCCCCTACGCCACGATGGGCTTGGCATCCACACATCTCTATGACCTGCGTCCGGTTTTGGAAGCTTGGGGAAAAGGCGGACGCTCGGCTGTACAGAAACTGGTCAAAGGCAAGGAAAAGGCGGGTGGGACCGGTGATAGAGGCTATTTCCACTGGCTAGCTGGAATGGATGATGTTGCTGCTCCTCTGGAAGTACATAAGAGAGTCCGGCGTGTTGTCCGGGAAGAGGCGGCCAAGTTAGGCTGAGTTTGTCACGTGGCTGCGATGGAGATAGTTGGCCTCGGAGCGATGAACATGGACCACCTTTTCCAGGTGGATGAGGTTGTTGCTGATGGTGAGCAATTGGTGACAGGTCCGGCGTTACTGCCGGGCGGGTCAGCGGCCAATACCACTTATGGCTTGGCCAAGCTCGGTGTCAAGACAGGGTTTGTGGGAGCTGTGGGCATGGACGAGGAAGGGAAACGACTCGTTAAGGATCTGGAGACTGTCGGTGTAGATACCAGCCAGGTCCTAAGCAAGCAGGGAGTCGGGACAGGGTCAGCGCTTTGTTTCAGCGATAGGTTAGGCAGGCGGGCGCTATACGTCTCTCCTGGGGCAAATAACCTGCTCAGTTCCCGAGACGTGAGTCTGGCCTACTTGAACCGGGCCCGGCTGGTTCATTTCTCATCCTTCGCCGATGATGCACAGTTTGACCTTCAAGTGGACTTGGTGAAGAAGATAGGTTCTTCAGTCAAAGTGAGTTTGGCTCCTGGGATGCTCTATGCCACCAAGCGGATGGAAGCCCTGGCTCCATTACTTAGCAGGTCCCACATTGTCTTTGTGAACCGTGGAGAAATCGAAGAGCTTACCGGCAAGGATTTCAGGGCGGGAGCCGCGGAATGCCTGAATCTGGGCTGCCAAATTATTGTCGTAACCCTGGGGC
>CAZTRR010000005.1:0-12926 GCA_964616785.1 uncultured Dehalococcoidales bacterium | reverse complement strand
GGAGCCGCGGAATGCCTGAATCTGGGCTGCCAAATTATTGTCGTAACCCTGGGGCAAGGCGTGATTGTGGATGGGGCTAGGGCCATTACGGGCTATATCCGTGACACAGAGATGGAATATGAAGTTGAGCCACAGAGAGAAGGTCCAGAGGCTGAATTGGAAACTACCGGGGCTGGAGATGCCTTCGCCGCTGGCTTCCTCTTTGGCTTTATCAAAGGGAAAGAAATCGAGGAATGTGGACTGCTGGGGGACATAGTGGCTGGCTTTGCCATCAATGAAATGGGCGCCAGAAAAGGGCTCCCATCCTTGACTCAGCTATCCCAGAGATATCTTGAGCGCTCGGGGCACCAGCTCTGAGCACTCATTCCTTTTTCTCTTCACCTGCCGGCGCCTCTTTGGCCGGCGGCCCGCTAAGTATCTCGTCAATTATCCCATATTCCACAGCTTGTTCGGCACTGAGGAAGAAATCCCTGTCGGTATCATGAACGATTTTATCCATTGGTTGCCCGGTGTGCTTGGCTATGATGTTGCGAATCTTCTCTTGCATTCTCATGATCTCACGGGCAGCGATCTCGATATCGGCTGCCTGACCTTGAGCGCCGCCAACGGCCTGGTGCATGTGGATTGTGGAGTTGGGCAGGGCATAGCGTTTGCCCTTAGCCCCGGCACATAGAATGAGTGTGCCCATACTGGCAGCCAGTCCAACACAGATTGTAGACACATCTGGCCGAATCAGCTGCATGCTGTCATAAACGGCAAGGCCGGCGCTGATAATGCCGCCCGGACAGTGGACATAAAGGTTTATATCCTTGTCGGGGTCCTCGCGCTCCAGGTAAAGAAGCTGGGCGATAACGAGGTTGGCTATCTGGTCATTGATAGGTGTCCCCAGGAAGACGATGCGTTCTTTCAGCAGCAGCGAATAGATGTCAAAAGCTCGCTCGCCCCGTGCACCGCTTTCAATCACCATTGGAATTATGTTTTGGGGTAAGTTTTCCATTTCTGTCGTCTCCTTCTTTGAATGAGATAATTAAGCTGGCCCAGTGGCTATTTGCACCAACCGCTCCACGGTTTTCCGGCTAACTAGGAACTGCCTAACAGACTCGCGAGCTTGCGGCAAACTGAACAACTTCTTCACATCCTCAGCCTGCCTATCGGCATCCTTCACCATCTTCTCTGTTTCCGCATCTATTTCCGCGGCGTCAACTTCAATGTTTTCTGCCTCGGCTATCTTGTCCAGCACTAGAGACCGAAGAACGCGCTGAGTGGCTATGGGACGCAACTCCTCTCGATGTTCCTCCATCGTCCTGTTGACGCTACTCAGATAATTCTCCAGTCCTGCGACTCCCTCGGCGAAGTTCCTCGCCTCTTCATTCAGCATTCGGTTGATTTCCGCATCTACCAGTACCGGTGGGTATTCCGTTTCACTGAGGTCGATGGCAGTGTCAACTACCTTCCGCTCAAGTTCTAGGCGGGCCCTCTCCTCAGCTCTGGCCTTCAGGTTTCCAGCTATCTGCTTTCGCAGCGAGGCCAGATCTTCACTGCCCAGGCTCTTGGCAAATTCATCATTCAAGTCGGGCAACTCCTTGGTTTTTATCTCGGTCGCTGTCACCTTGAACGAATGGTTCTTGCCGGCCAGCTCTGCTATTTCATAGTCAGGAGGATAGGAGAGCTTGAAGTTTCTCTCTTCGCCTTTCTCCATACCTTCTAGCTCCTCAGCGAACCCCGGAAGGGGCAATCGGGCACCGGCGACTACTTCATAAACAAGGCCGTCCCGGATGGGAAAAGGCTCCCCGTCTGTCTCGCCTTCGACATTGATAGTCACCGTATCACCGAAGCGGACGGGACGGTCTACTGGCACCAGAACCGCATGCTGCTGACGGACTTGCTCGATAGTCGCTTCTATCTCTTTCTTACCGACTTTGGCCGGTTTGGATTCGTGCCTCATCTGTGTGTAGTCGCCTAGCTTGACTGTGGGCCGAACTGGCACGATAGCTTTGAACACTACTGGCTCGGTCTGGATGAGCTCGATTTGGGGCTGAGCAATGGCGTCGATTTCCTGCCTTTCCAGAGCTTCCTCGTAGGCTTTTGGTACCAACTGTTCCAGTGCTTCCTGGAATAGTGTATCCTTGCCTATATGGCGCTCCAGCACGTCTCTCGGGGTTTTCCCCTTGCGAAAGCCAGGAACGGATACCTTCCGAACCAGACGACGGTAAGCTTTGTCCAGGTACTCGTCTACCTCGGCACCCTCCATTTCTACATTAAGTGCTACCTGACTGTTTTCGATTGGCTCCGTTGATACTTTCACCTTCTTGATTCTTTCACCATTATATCATTCATTCGCCTGTCTTCAATTCAGGCTGCGGCTACGGCTTGTCTTTGAGCTTCAAGTGCAATTCGTCGAGCTGCTCTTCAGAGACAGGAGATGGAGCGTTGCTCATCACATCGATGGCCCCTTGATTCTTGGGAAAGGCGATTACCTCCCTGATGTTCTGTCCTCCTGCCAGTAACATCACTACGCGGTCGATGCCGGGAGCAATGCCGCCGTGGGGAGGTGCTCCATATTCCAGGGCTTCCAGGAGATGTCCAAAGCGCTCCTCTATTTCCTCGCCGCTGTAGCCGAGCAGATGGAATATCTTTTCTTGAAGCTGGCGGGTGTGAATTCTGATGCTGCCGCTGGATAGTTCATAGCCATTGCACACAATATCGTAGTGGCGGGCGCGTACCTTTGATGGGGCTGTATCAAGGAGGGGCACATCTTCTTCCCAAGGCGCTGTAAAGGGATGATGCATAGGCTCCCACAAACGTGTTTCACCATTCCACTCCAGCAAAGGGTAATTAACGATGAAGACGAAAGCCAGCAGGTTAGGGTCAGCAAGATTGAGACGCTGCCCCATCTCTCGCCGCAGCTCATCCAGGACCCTCTGTACCACCGCGGTCTCTCCAGCCACGATCAACACAAGAGCCCCCGCTTTGGCTTCAAATCTGCTCAGCATCTCTTTCACCTGTCCTATTGTCAGGTATTTGGCGGCTACGGACCTGACTTGCTCGAGGGTTAAATGCTCCAGGCTGTCATAATTGTCTGAAGGCAAAGCCAGCGTTATCAGGCCTTTGGCCCCGTGAGTCCTGGCCAGTTCGGTTAGTTCTTCAAGTTGTTTATGAGAATAGCCAGCACAGTCGGGCAGGCATATACCCTTGACTTGTCCGCTACCCTGTACGGCAGAGCGGAAAACGCTGAACTCTGAGCTGGCGACGATATCAGACACGTCTTTTATCTCTAGCCCGAAGCGCACATCTGGCTTGTCGGTGCCATATCGGTCCATGGCTTCCGCGTAGGAAAGCCGTGGGAACGGTTTGAGTGTGCGCATCTCCGGTTTGACTGTCTCTACGAGAGAGGTAAACAGTTCCTCTAGAATGTTGAGCACGTCCTCCTCATCTACGAAGCTCATTTCCAGGTCAAGCTGTGTGAACTCAGGTTGGCGGTCAGCGCGCAGGTCTTCATCTCGGAAGCAACGGGCTATCTGGTAGTATTTCTCAAAGCCGGCTACCATCAGCAATTGCTTGAGCTGCTGTGGCGACTGCGGCAGAGCATAGAACTTGCCAGGATGAATTCGGCTCGGCACGAGATAGTCACGAGCACCCTCGGGAGTGCTTTTCATCAAGATAGGCGTTTCGATCTCGACAAAGCCCCTGGCATCCAGGAAGTCGCGCATGAACTTCTCCACCCGATGGCGGAGAAGCATGTTGTCTTTCATTTTCGGACGTCTGAGATGGAGATAGCGGTACTTGAGGAAGAGGTTCTCATCAACCTCTACGTCCTCATTTACGTAGAATGGTGGGGTCTTCGAAGTATTCAGAATGTGAGCATCGCTAGCAATAACCTCTATCTCACCAGTGGGCAAGTTAGGATTCTCCGTGCCTGGTGGGCGGTGAGCGACTTCGCCAGTGACCTTAATGACGTATTCATTGCGCAAGGTGTCAGCCACTGCGTGCGCCGTTTTCGATATCTCCGGGTTGAAGACCACCTGGGCTATACCTTCCCTATCTCGTAAGTCAATGAACACCAGGCCGCCATGATCACGACGCCGGTGAACCCACCCGGCCAGCGTCACCTCATGCCCTGTATGCTCGTTCCTCAACTCCCCGCAGCTATGGCTCTTGAGCAAACAACCCTCCTACTCTGTCTGACGGCGTTCAGTTCTCCGCCTGCCCCTGCACTCTTTACTTCCACTGTGTCATTCTGAGGCAGCAGAGCGACCGAAGAATCTGGCTTTCGCAAAATTTGTGACAGAGAGCAGTGTCTGGATTCCTCCCTGCCCTCAGAACATTCCATTAGAGATTGCTAAGGAATCCCCACCTTGTCGGAGAATTATAGCCGATAGAGGCTCCCTATTCAATTTGCCTGTGTCTTCAGTATGATGGGCCCTTCGGGCTCAGCCACGAAATAGACGCGGTCAACTTGGCTGAGGTGTGCACCCATGTGATTTGGGGCAGAATAACTAAGGCTATGGGGACTCAATGGGGCGCGTCGAGCTTGTACAACGCTAGGAGGTCGTATTATGGAGACGCCGCGGTGAACTGAGCCACCTCTGCTTTTGAGCGAGCCTGATTCCCTCGTCCGTAGGCTGATACTGGCTGAGGAACTGGTTCTTGAAGTCGTGAAAGCTGCCTTGCTGAAGGGCATCTCTTATTTTATGTATCAGCCTGGTGATGAAGCGAAGGTTATGGATGGTAGCCAATCTATAGCCTAACAGTTCCTCACATTTGAACAAGTGATGAATATAGGCAGCAGAGAAATCGCGGCACGTGTAACAATCACAGTCAGGATCGACAGGGCCGCGATTATTCTTGTAGGTAGCCTTTCGTATGTTCTGTCTTCCCTGCATCGTGAAAAGAGCCCCGTTGCGGGCTAACCTGGTGGGTAGGGCGCTGTCAAAGAGGTCTACGCCTCGGCTCACTCCTTCGACGATGTCCTCAGGCGAACCTACTCCCATAAGATAGCGGGGCTTGTCTTGAGGTAACAAAAGCATTGTCTCGTCTACCATCGACCACATCAGCGCCTTTGGTTCGCCTAAGCTCAGCCCCCCGATGCCATAGCCGGGAAAATCCAAAGAGGTGATCCCCCTCGCGGATAGCTGCCGCAGCTCTGGTGAAATACCTCCCTGGATGATACCGAAAAGGAGCTGATCGGAGCGTTCATGGTGCTTCCGGCACCTTTCGGCCCATCGGGAGGTTCTCTCTACGGCTTTACGCACCTTTGCCAAATCTTCGTTATGGGCGGGGCACTCATCCAGCGCCATTATGATGTCAGCGCCAAGTCTTTGCTGAAGTTCAACCAAAAGTTCAGGAGTAAGACGGTGCTCGCTGCCATCAATGTGGGAACGGAAAAGAACCCCATCATCCGTGACCTGGCACAACCGTGCCAAACTGAAAAGCTGATAGCCACCACTGTCGGTCAATATGGGGCCATCCCAGGCCATATACTGGTGCAGGCCTCCCAGCCGCTCAATGGTATCTATGCCAGGTCTTAGATAAAGATGATAGGTATTGCTGAGTACTATGGCTACCCCCAAATCTTTGAGCTCCTCAGGGGTTAGGGTCTTGACAGTGCCCTGGCTGCCCACAGGTAGAAAGGCCGGCGTGGGGACTATTCCGTGGCTTGTGGCAAGTTCTCCAAGGCGTGCTGGAGTGTCTGGACTAGCTTTGACCAGGCTAAAGTAGTCGCTTATTTTCCCGCTCCTTATCCGAGGCTGGAAAGGCCTGTGAGGCAACCAACAGATGTTTGAAGGCTATGTTTCTGCCTTGGCTTGCCAGTACTCTATGACCTGGCGAACCGCTCTCGCGGCTTCAGCTACTGTTGAGTAGGTCGGGACACCGGCGGCAACGAGTCGCGCCCGCTGTTCAGCAAGCGTTTTCCAGCGCCAGTCTTGGAATTGCCCAGAGCCAAACTTGCCATCAGTGACCACGGCAACCAGCGGCTTCAGTTGCTCCCCGTGCAGGTTAATCATTTCCTCAGCTTGCATGCGGACAATAGCAGTCCAGATCTCTTCTGGCAAAGGCGCCTCTTCGGCAACTTGAGCAACAATCAGGTCGAAATGAGGAGTCCGGGTTAGCATTCGGGGTATCTGTCCCGGTCCCGTATGGAAATCCGCCGATATCCCCCCCATTATAGAGCCGTCTACAGGGTTCCCCAGCCAATCCCAGACCTCAGGAACCTTTGCTCTAAGCTCCTCTCTAATCTCAGGTGGCAGCGGAGGTACTACGAGACCGGCTTCTTCGCAAGCGTCGGCGGCCGTTACGGACATGCCTCCACCTCCACCAACTATGGCAACTCTGTTTCCTCTGATTGGGGGCAGGTAAGAAAAAGCGACGAGGAAATCAACAAGTTCGCTCATATCCCGAGCCTGGACCACACCCGTCTTCTTGAAAGCAGTTCTCCACATACTATCTGAGCCGGCAATAGCAGCGGTATGTGAAGCAGCGGCCTTGATTCCGGCCGTGCCCCGCCCGCCTTTGATGGCAATGACAGGTTTGGCACGTGCTGCACTAGCCAGGGCATTGAGAAGCTTTCTGCCATCCTTGGCACCCTCGAAATAAGCGGCGATTACCTTGGTTTCGTCGTCGTAGGCAAGGTAGCGCAAGAAATCACTCTCGTCCAGGTCGAGCGCATTACCGTAGCTGATGACTTTGCTGAAGCGAAGCCCTTGCACCTCTCCATAGCGAACAAGTAAATCGGAGAGCCCACCGCTTTGAAACACGGCGCCAACTGTTCCTCCTTCCTGAGGCATATCGTAGCCGTGCGCTATTCCTCCGCCAGGGTAATATATTCCCATGCAGTTGGGCCCGATGAGACGGATATTGAGCCTTCTGGCTTCCTGCAGGATCTTGGTCTCGAGGTCTGCAGCCTGCCGCCGGCCTGTTTCACTGAAGCGAGCTGTAAGAAGGTGAACTACCTTCACACCCCTGGCAGGACACTGGGCAAGCAGGGCAAGGACCTTGGACGCTGGAAGACAACAGATCACGTAGTCGACCGGCCCAGGTATGCTGGTCAAATCAGGGTAAGCTTTCAAGCCAAGGATAACCTCGTGGGCGGGATTGACCGGGTAGATATCGCCGGGATAGTGGTAGTCCAGAAGATGACGCACATAATGGTAGCCAAAGGAAAAAGGGGTTTCTGAAGCCCCGGCGACGGCGATGGCTCTGGGATGAAAGGCAGCTTCTAATACGTCCATGGAATCAGTATTCCTCCTATGGCAACCAGATATCCAGAAACATAGTTGCGAAAATGATACCTAGATAGGGAAAGGCAGACAGCTTGTAGACTCGCCATGCAGCGGTCGAAGCGGTCGAGAGCAGCAGCCGGGCATTGGCGTAAACCATCGCGATGCCGAGGATGTTCGCTACTATCAGGTACAGGAGATGAGAATGGGTGGTCAGGTAGATGACAATGGCAACCAGGTACAGAAGGATGGATAACCCGAAGAGTATTTTCACCACGTCTTTGACCTGCCAGCTCAGCGGGAAGTAGTTGAGCCCAGCACCCAGGTAGTCTTCGCGATTAGCGATCATCACGCTCCAGACATGGATGGGAGTCCAGATAGCGACTAGGCAGCAAAGAAGCAGTATCTCAATATCGAAAGCTGGTCTCATGGCAAACCACCCGATAAGCACAGGAGTGCAGCTCGCTACCATGCCCAGGAAAGTACAGGAGATGGTCTTGCGCCATATTGCCGATGCTATGACACCTAGCAGGCCAAACAGAAAGCAAAGCGGGTGCAATACCCACGCCAGGGCCAGAGCACTGACTATGAGTCCTACGATAAGGGCGAGAGCTCTCTGCGGAGGGTCTATTCGCCCTGAGGCCAAGGCTCGATGGCGTGTCCGTGCCATCCTGGCATCAACTTCTCGGTCTAGGTAATTGGTAAGTCCGTTCGCCCCGGCGCTTCCAAGGCCAATGGCGAACAGAGTGAGCACAAAAGCCTCGGCCTGGAAGTGGCCCCCGGCGGCGATGATTGCCGAACAGCCGCCGATGAACGTAAGTAAGAAGGTCGCTCGGGGTTTCAGAACATCGATGTAGCCAAGAAACGTCTTTCGGTTGTTCACAGCAACTCTCAAGGTTTCAGCATCTCCTTGAGAACATTTGAGACTTCTTTGCCCGGAACGTCGCTGTGGACGACTACCTTACCGATATTTTCGAGCAAGACCCACTGGATTGCCTTACCTCGCACCTTCTTGTCCAGCTCCATGGCAGCGAGCACATCGGTCAAGTTGACCCCACGACACCTGGTAGGTAAACCGAATCTCTCGAGAAGTGCCTCTTGGCGTTCTACAAGGTTCCGCGAGAGGAATCCGAGCCGTTGGCTGAGCTTGGCGGCTGCCATCATGCCGATGGCTACCGCCTCACCGTGCAGAAAACGCTGGTAGTTGCCGGCTGCCTCAAGACCGTGAGCTACGGTGTGGCCATAGTTCAAAACAATACGTTTCCCTGTTTCCCTCTCGTCTTCGGTGACCACCTGGGCCTTGATGCTGGCACTGCGTGCAATTGCCTTGCAGGTAACCTCAGGCGTCAACCTGAGCAGCTCCTCGACATTATCTTCGAGAAGTCCAAAGAACTCGGCATCGAGGATTAGGCCATGTTTGATAACCTCGGTCCACCCTGAAATCAGCTCCCGCTGGGGTAGACTCGTCAGGGTTCGAACGTCAGCCAGAACAAGGCGTGGCTGGTAGAAGGCACCTATCAGGTTTTTCCCCTGAGGATGGTCGACGGCTACTTTACCGCCGATGCTGGCATCTGCCATAGCTACGAGGCTTGTAGGCACTTGCAGCCAAGGCAAACCTCTCAAAAAAGTAGCGGCTACAAATCCGGCCAGGTCGCCGACCATGCCACCACCCACGGCAACTATCACGTCATTTCTCTCTACATGATGCGCAACGAGGAAGTCATAAATCTTGATTGCCTGTTCAATATTCTTCGTGGCTTCACCGGGCGGTACTGTGAAGGAAGTGACTTGGAAGCCCTCACTTTCCAGTGCTTTCTTGACTTGGGCACCGTAGGCGGAAAAGACCGTTTCATCGCTGATGACATAGGTAGCCCCCGACAAACCGACTTGCTTCATTTTCTCTCCAAGCTTGCCCAGTGAACCCCAGCCGATATATACGGGGCAACGCCCGCTGGTTGTCTGCACTTCGCAAGCCAGGTCAGCTTCGGGGGACTGCTGTTCGCCTCCACCGCGGCTTACATATCGCCAGCCTCTGATGGCCTCTTGGCTCACCTCTTGAAGAGTCAACTTATCTGTATGGACTGTCCAATCAGCAATGGCATAATAAAGCTGTCGAGACGCCTTAAGCCGCCTGATATGTTCCAGGGGGTTGCCACCGGCGAGGAGTGGGCGAACAACAGGGTTGGAAGAATATAGAGCATCTGCGAGCAAGCGTTGATGGATTGTCTCCGGCCTAGCTTCCAGGCAAATGACGGTGCTGGCTTCACAGAGCAACTTCTGGTTTCTGGCATCGACGATAGCCCCGCCTCCGGTAGCAATAACCACCTTTTCATTCCGGCAAGCCTGGGTCAATGCTTTACGCTCCAGCTGCCTGAATCTTTGCTCGCCTTCTTGCTCAAAGATGTCGGATATGGACTTGCCACTAAGCCTGACTATTTCATCATCAGTGTCCACGAAACCCCAGTTGAGATGCTCAGCTACCTTCCTGGCTATGACGGACTTACCGGTAGCTGAGAAACCTATGAGGGCAATATTGCTGTTGGCTTTCTGACGACGCATAATGGTTTCAAGAGGGAATTAAGCTAATGTAGCTGTGATAGTTGGCCAAGGTTTCCCTTATATTGTCACCACCAAATTTCTCTAGCATGGCGTTTGCCAGAGTGATTGCCAGCATCGCCTCTCCAATGACACCGGCCGCAGGAACGACACAGATGTCACTCCGTTCATAATGTGCTGTGGTTGCTTTGCCACTGTGCAGGTCTACAGAGGGCAATGGCTTGCCAAGGGTGGCAATAGGTTTCACCGCTGCTCGCACCACAATTGGCTGCCCGTTGCTTATGCCACCTTCAATGCCGCCGGCCTGATTGGTAGCTCGGCGCCACGGGAAACCAACTCCCTGCTCGTTGGGTTGGATAATATCTTGAGCCTTGGAGCCTTTGATGTCGGCCAGAACAAAGCCTGCCCCGATTTCAACGCCCTTCACAGCGTTGATGCTCATTACTGCTTGGGCGATTTGACCGTCTAGCCGACGGCGCCACTGCACATGGCTGCCCAACCCGACAGGCATGCCCGTGCCAATTAATTCAAAAGCACCGCCCAAGGTGTCTCCTTCAGCCTTCGCCTCGTCGATGGCCGCCATCATTGCCTTTTCTGCACCAGCATCGGCACAACGGACAGGAGAGCTTTCGACTTGCTGCCAGTCTATAGATTCGTTTTGTCTTGCCTGGTGGTTACCAATATTGACTGTATGGCTGTGAATGGCAATGCCGAACTCTTCGAGGAATCTTCGAGCTACGGCTCCTACGGCGACTCGAGCTGCTGTCTCCCGAGCGCTGGCGCGTTCCAGGATTGGACGGATGTCCTCAGTGCCATACTTGATTACTCCGGCTAGGTCAGCGTGCCCCGGACGAGGGGAAGTGATTGGCTCTACCTCCTTGTCCGCGGGTGCGACGCTCATAGTCTCTTGCCAATCCTCCCAGACACGATTCTGGATTACAAGGCTTATGGGGCTACCTATGGTTAGCCCATTGCGCACCCCTGACATAATCTCCGCTCTATCCTGCTCTATATTCATGCGGGGACTGCGTCCATAGCCGGCCTGTCGCCGCTTGAGGTCACGAGCTATGTAGCCTTCACTCAAGGACAATCCAGCTACCATCCCTTCAATAACTGCCACCAGACCCTTGCCGTGGGATTCGCCAGCGGTAACGAAATGAAACTGACCCATGGTCATAATCGCGTTTGTGACTCGCCTATCGGTACTGCGGTTGCGGATAAGGATTGCTCAGGGTTTCCAGAAGGATGATGCCTTCGGCGCCCAGTGACTGTAATTGAATAAGGTTCTGCAGCTTTTGCCAGTTCAGTTCCAGTAGAGAACTGAGTAAAGAAGGAGTCTCACGTTTGTAGTATTCCACTTCTGGTTCCTCGATACCAGCCAGACTGGCGGCCAGGTCTATGGCAGTAATGAGACCACCTAGCTCGTCAACCAGGCCTAGATCAAGGGCCTGTTCCCCAGTGTAAAGCTGACCGGTAGCCAGAGTCCGAACCTTTTCCTCGCTTAGACCTCTGCCTTCAGCTACCACTTGGACAAACTGGTCATACATCTGGTCGGTCATCTCCTGCAGAAGCTCCCGCTCTTCTGGAGTCAGCTCTCTGACCCCGGCATACATATCTTTGTACTTCCCAGCTGTGAAAACCTCCATCTCTATCCCGAGCTTCTCATAGAGCCCTTTGATATTCGGTATTTGAGAAATGACCCCGATGCTTCCGGTCAAGGTACCGGGGAGAGCCACGATTCTGTCGGCTGTTGCCGAGATAAAATAGCCGCCGGAAGCAGCCACTGTCCCAAAAGACACGACCACGGGTTTCTCCATCTGCTCCATCTCGTTGAGGATTTCCTGGCAAGCAGCGACGCTACCTCCGGGACTCTCGACTTGAAGGACGACCGCCTTCACCTTGCCATCCTGTCTAGCTCGCTCCAGTTGGCTTCGAACTAGCTGCGGTGTGATAGCACTCCCGGCGAAAAACAGCCCAGTTGGCGCAGCTTGCACGGGACCACTAAGAGCAATCACAGCGACTTTATTTTGCTCACCGCCGATCGCACAGGCAAGCGACGTTGCGGGCAGGATCACCAGAATCGCCATAATCGTAATCAGCACGGCTTTTTTCTTCATCAGTCACCTCCTATTTCCGATAAGGCTTGCTTGGCTGAGGCAAGCATTATGTCAAGTGGTGCCTCCCTACCCGTCCATAGCTTGAAGGAAGCAGCACCTTGGTAAACCAGCATAGGCAAACCGCCCAGCACACTGGCACCGGCTTCTCTAGCCGTTCTTAACAGGGGTGTTTCTGAGGGATTATACACCAAGTCATAAACTAGAGCATCTTTCGGAATCGAACCTGTTGCCAAGGGCGATTGGGCTTCCTGAGGAGAGTGCCGCATTCCGAAAGTGGTGCAGTTGACCAGGAGTTGGCAGTGTCGGACTGCTTCTACAAGTTTGGGGTTTTGCCACGGTAGTGCAACTGTCTCTGCATCTATTCCATTGTCCACGGCGTACTCGCTCAGGGACTGGGCTAAACTTTGGGCTCGCTCCAGAGTGCGATTGGCAATAGCCAGTGAGGTAACATGTCCTTGGAGAAGAGCAAAACCGACAGCACGGGCAGCTCCACCGGCGCCGAGAACTACCACGCGTTTGTTCTCAGGGTCAAACTTCGAGTCCTCACGCAAAGCCCGGAGGAAGCCATGGGCGTCAGTGTTGAACCCTGCGAGCTTCCCGTCTCGATTGGTTATTGTGTTCACGGCGCCAATCAGACTGGCCAGGTCGTCAGCTTCATCTATGAGAGGTCGAACTGCCTCTTTATAAGGGACGGTTACGTTTGCCCCTAGGTTTTCGACCTGCCTTAGTCGATTTATGGCAGATGGCAAATTCTCGGCTTCTGTTTCCCAGACTTGATACTGAATATCGAGCCGGCAATAGTCTAAGGCAGCTTGCTGGAAATCAGGAGACAACGAGTGCTTGAGCGGGTAACCGATGATGCCAATGTACTGTGTCATTAGTCAGAGACTTTGAGGCTATCCAGGTATCCCTGCAGGATGAAGGCTGCAGCCGCGGCATCGCGCCGCACCCTTATTGTATCTCTCTTGGTCCCAGCCTCTGCTAGTAAACGCTCAGCAGCTATAGTGGATAACCGCTCGTCCCGAGTCTCAATGCC
>CAZTRR010000004.1:3420-40759 GCA_964616785.1 uncultured Dehalococcoidales bacterium | reverse complement strand
ATGGCAGCCCACCTAGGATAGCCGCCAGATGCAGTGTATTTGCTAAGACCGACCTTATCCACCTGCAACAGAAAGGCGCCCCAGTTGATGCAATGCTTTATGCGCTGTGCGAAAGCATTGCTCGGATGGTTGCCTCTCTCAAAAAGGGGACTTTTGAGGAGCCGGTCTACTTCGTTGGTGGCGTTGCTGCCAATAGTGCTATAGCAAAGGCTCTCAATGATGTGGTGTCCACAAGAAACGGGCACCAAGTACAGGTAATCATCCCGGAAAACTACACTCACATTGAGGCCTTAGGCTCAGCTCTACTTTCAATGGAGAGGACTTCGCGAGTCATTGTGTTGCCAGAAACAGATGCCTGGCAGCAGTATTTCCAAATGCCCAAGCTAGAGATTGTTACTCTTCAGGATAGCGGGGCAGGTCAGAGGATAGAGAAGCGGTGCACGGGCTATCTCGGGGTCGATGTTGGCTCTACCAGCACCAAGGCGGTGATAACTGATGAATTTGGCACCAGAGTCCTGGCAAAGAATTACCTGATGACGGCTGGAAGGCCTATTGATGCGGTCAAGCAAGTCTTCAGGAACTTGCTCCGGGATGGTGCGGACAAGGTCAAGATAGCTGGCGTAGGCGTCACAGGTTCCGGCAGATACTTGGTCGGCAGCTTCATAGGAGCAGACCTGATTAAGAACGAGATCACTGCGCAGACGAGAGCTGCCGCCGAGATAGACGCCGAAGCCGATATCATTGAGGTCGGTGGTCAGGACTCCAAGCTCGTCATCAAGAGGAACGGCGTTGTCGTTGATTACCAGATGAACAAGGCGTGTGCTGCCGGAACGGGGAGCTTCATTGATGAACTGGCTGAAATGCTTGGTGTTTCCGTAAACAATGGGGATTTCGCCAATCTGGCATTCGGGGCACCCTATACCATTAATCTGGGAACAAGATGCGCTGCCTTTATGGGTCAGGCAGTGGCTTTAGCCCAGCAGGAAGGCGTGCCGCTGGAGATAATCACAGCCAGCCTTTCCAACTCTATAGCCAAGAACTATCTGTCGAAGGTGGTCGGTACCAGAAGGCTTGGCAGCAAGATTATCCTCACTGGAGCGGTATTCTACAACGAGGCCGTTGTTTCTGCCTTTCATAAGCAACTTGAAGGAAAAACCTTAGTCGTGGCCGAGCACAAAGAGGTCAGTGGTGCAATAGGTGTAGGGCTGCTGGCAAAAGAACAAATGTCGGGCCAAGAGTCAAAGTTCAGGGGATTCCAAGAGGCTGTGGACAGCGAGTGCACTCTTTCTACGTTCACCTGCAAAGGATGCGACAATAACTGCACCATCACTCGGATGCAGATGCCGAATGAGAAACCTACCTTCTATGGCAGCAGGTGCGACCGCTACGACAGCACATTGAGCCAAGCAAGGAAGGAAACTTTCTTCGACGAGCGAGAGAAGTTGCTTTTTCGAGAGTATGAGGAAGGTTCTGGTGTGGGGCCTTCGGTGGGGATTCCCAGGGCGCTCTTAGTATATGATTACGCGCCGCTACTTATTGGTTTTCTCAACGCGCTTGGGGTCAGGGCCTTCCTCTCCAGCAGGACCACCAAGGAAATCATGGAGCAGGCGGTCGAGTTGAGTTATGCTGACAGTTGTTTTCCTCTGAAGCTTCTGCACGGGCATGCAGCGATACTCAACGACGTCGATTACATTCTCTATCCTTGCGCTATCAGGCTGGGCGAAAAAGAGGGTGATGAGAACCAGAAATACGCCTGTCCTCTTATCCAGGCGTCCCCGTTCATAATACGCCAGGTGCTAGACCTTGGAGAACGGTTGTTGATGCCAATAATTGATTTCAGCCTGGGCAATGCTGATACGATAAACAATCTTGCAGATGCGGCTGTGCAGATGGGGTTCAGCGGAAGCAAAGGCAAGCGGGCGGCCCTTGCTGGCATCGAAGCACAGCGGAGATTCGAGGCTGACCAAGCAGTACTCGGCAAGAAGTTGTTAAAGCAGCTGCGCGAAAGCGACCAACTGGGCGTGGTTTTCTTCGCCAGGTCCTACATGTCGCAGGATTCCGGGGCAAACCTTGGTATAGCCGAAAAACTTGCTCAGCTTGGTGTGGTGCCTATACCGCTCGACTTCTTGCCTCTTGCTTCAGTTGATCCCAAAACATACTCAGACCGCCCATACTGGTTCTATGAAAGCAAACACATAGCTGGCGCTGCCATAACGGCATCAGATCCACAGCTATATGGGCTGGTACTGACGAACTTTGGATGTGGCCCGAACTCATTCGTACTCAGAATTGTGGAAGACATCATGGGTGGCAAGCCTCTGGGGCAGCTAGAAATCGACGAGCATGCAGCCGAGGCTGGCATAGTTACCCGTCTCGAGGCCTTCGTCGATACCATCAAAGGATTCGCACCTTCCGATAAACAACGTGAAGTCAGACTCAAGGATATCTACAGGGGAACGTCTGCACTCATCAATTCGAAGAAGACTCTTCTCATACCTAGGATGGCACCTCATGCCGAGGTTGTGAGCGCGGCAATGGAGGCCTGTGGGGCCAGGGCAGTTGTCCTTCCCGAGCCAGATGAACGCAATCTCCTCTATAGCAATCAGGTAACATCGGGCATAGAATGTCTTCCTTATCGCGTATGCTTGGGCGACTTCATAAAGTTCTATCATGATAACGGCACCGACTTGAAAAACGTCGAGGGGTTCATGGCGGGATCATATGGTCCATGTCGCCTTGGAAAGTACGCTGTAGAAGAGATGAGGGTACTGAGAGAGATGGGCATTGATCTTCCAATACGAACCACTGTGTCAGACAACGCCTATCGCGATTTGAACCTTGGCCCTGATTTTGAACGCCTTGCCTGGAAAGGCATCGTCGCAATAGACTATCTGCACAAGCTCCTGTGGCGCACCCGTCCTTACGAGAAACGGGCTGGGTCAGCAGACATGCTGTTCGACGAATACACCAGCCGGATTGCAAACCGCGCTCGCAGGAAAGAGACTTTCGATGATGTCCTTCGCCAGGCAACCTGTGAATTCAGGCCTCTGATTGATCCTGGGATGACCAGAAAGCCGCTAATTGGCATTAATGGCGAGATCTTCTTGCGCTCCAATAGGTTTAGCAACAGCGACCTGGTGAAAGTATGCGAAGCTGCTGGTCTTGAAGTCGTCGTTTCTCCAATGGGGGAATGGTTCAAATACACCTCATATAGGAATGTTGAGGATGCCATCAAGGACCGAAAACTCAAGAAAATGGTAGCTAGTTACATAAGGAAGCTCGTGCAAGAGCGTGATGAGCACTCGTTAGCCGTGCACTGCAGGAATCTGATTGATACGAGAGAGCCCTCGACAGCGGATATACTTGCGAAGTCACGCCGATATCTTTCCCCGAAATGTGGCAGCGAGGCAATTCTCAGTATAGGTAGCGGAATCGAATGGATGGAAACTCCTCAGTTCGCCGGCGTGATATCGGTGATGCCCCATGGCTGCATGCCTGGGGGCATCGTTGCTGCAATGTCCGAAAAGCTCAGCAATATGTACCAAAAGCCCTGGATCAATGTCACCTATGACGGTTCTATGGAGACCAACAATCTTGCAAGGATCAACGATTTTGCTGAAATTATCAGATTCTGCGGCAAAGAAGCTGGGGAAGGCGCTTAAATAGACCTCACCTATTTCGAGGGATTGAGGATGACGTTACGCACCAATCCATGCGCTGAACATAAAGCCAAAAAGTCTCACAGAGATAGAAGTTGTTGATATGCCACCCAAGCTCAGCGGGCAATTCTCAGTTTACCCTGACTAACGAGCAAAGTGATTACGGCCCCGAGTTCATTGTAATACCTCTCATACTTTTGGTGGTCTTGAAACGGCCCTTGCCCCAACGCTCTCAACCAACCCGCGCATTCTTTGCAGCAGCGGTAACACTGATGCACTGCGGTTCAGGTGTGTCCAAGTTAATTTCATGATCCATTGTCAGGCCCCATCAGGCTTGAATTCATAAAATTACCACAGACCTCTTGACAAACACGAACTTCTGTGATATACTAAATTCGTAGCTAATGAAATGTAAGATTACCATAATTTCTTATTATACCATGGATATTGGCAAAACACAAGGGAACTCAGAGCGAATGGAGGCGAATTTATGGGATTTGATTTCGAGGTGAAGTTATTTGCACTCAATAGTCGGCGTGAAGGAAAGGGATGGGGCGAGATTAGACGCGGCATTAAGGAGAGGTTCAATACTGATCCTCCCACGGTCCGATCGCTACAGAAGTGGGAAAAGGAAACAGATCGTGCAGTCCTCAACCGTGCCCTCAAAGAGAAGGCTAAGAAGGAAGCGGAAGCTATTAAGGGACAAGCACTAACAAGTGTGGCTGAAGACCTTCTTCCTCGTCTGTGGAAAGCCCGGGATGCTGGTGATGACATAGAGTATGAAGGCTGGAGGTGGTTCTTTTCTATTGTGGAAAATACCTTAGGTAGTGAGAAGTTTAAACGATACCTACATCAATATCTAGATGAGCGGAAAGGAAAAGCCGACCTACCTCCGGTACCAGTCATACGTACTCAAGGTGGGAGTTAACCATGAAGGGATATGTTCGCCAACGGTCTAAGGGTAAGTGGGAGATTACCATCGATACTGGTAGAGACCCATCGACAAATAAGCGCTTGCGGCACTTTGAGAGCATCAGGGGAACTAAGAGGGATGCACAACGGCGATTGGCTGAGCTTTTCGTTGATATTGAGAAAGATGCTTACGTCAAGTCATCGCGCACACTCACACTAGCTGAGTATCTAGCAGAGTGGCTACAAAGCCATGCTGAACTCCATTGTTCCCCACGTACACGAGAAGGCTACGAGCTGATAGTACGTCGTCATCTTGTTCCAGCCCTGGGCAGAATGCCTCTCAGTCAGCTAAAAGCACAACATGTGAGTAATTATTGTTCCGGAGCTGTCCGCAAGGGACTTAGCAACCGAACCGCCCTACATCACTTCCGACTTCTGCACAAGGCACTACGGGACGCCGTAAAGATGGGGGTGATAAGCGTCAATCCATGCGACGCTGTAGACCCACCGCGACCAGTGGATAAGGAAATGAGGATCCTGTATCCCGAGGACGTAAAAGTTTTTCTTCTCGCTTCACAGGAGGCGCCTTGGCCCTACTATTACCTCTTTTATACGACACTATTTACGGGGCTGCGACGTTCTGAAATCCTAGGGCTAACGTGGGGCAATGTAGATCTAAACCTTTGTACACTGACAGTCAAACAATCTCTCCACAGGCTTAACAATGGGGAGTATGTAATAAAGCCACCGAAAACTCGCAAAAGCCGGCGGCAGATAGACTTGCCACCCTCTATCGGGCTATTGCTGCGTGAATACAGGAACAAAGTAAAAGGGCAACGGATTATTCTTGCTAAGCCCCTTACTGAAGATGATCTGGTGTTTGCACACCCCGATGGCACACCTTTAGATCCGAGCACCGTCACCCACAGGTTTGGCAAAGTCGTTCGCAAAGCTGGGCTGGGGCATCTACGGTTGCACGACTTGCGGCATAGCTATGCTTCTCTTATGTTGGCCGCAGGAGTGAACGTGAAGGCAATCAGTCAGAGCATGGGACATGCGAACATTGGGATTACTCTTGATACATACGCACATCTCTTGCCAGGGATGGGCAGGTCAGCTGCTGAGCGCTTTGACAAGCTTCTTGAGCCGTGGCTACCACGGGAAGAGGATGTCGGCAAAATGTCGGCAAACGAGGGGAATCAGATAGCGCGCCTAGAGGGATTCGAACCCACGACCCCCGGTTCCGAAGACCGGTGCTCTTGTCCGCTGAGCTATAGGCGCGAGACACTGCCTTCACAATCTTCGATTCCGCGAACACTGGGCAGTATTGGGGTGAGCGGAGGGATTTGAACCCTCGTTCTCCAGGGCCACAACCTGGCGCCTTAGACCTCTGGGCTACGCTCACCACGGGTCACAACGGTTCATTATAGCTGAATGGGTGTTTCTGATTCAATCTGATTGAAATCCAGTCAGAAGTCTTGCTCAGAGAACCCAATACCTATTGACAATAGGAAATAACGGGTCTACAATTCGCCAGCAGTGAGCACAAGAAGTAGTTAGCTGTGCACAACAATTGGCAGCCTAAGCTAGGCGATAGGTTTGTCCGCCGCCCGCGACTTAAGGCGCACCCTCTCAGGCGTGTCCTAGGAATCCCCAGTCTGTACAGTGTTGGCTATGGCAACGTTGGTTCATCCATTTACTATGCTTTGGGGATCATTGCTGTGGTGGCGCTGGGGGCGACTCCAGTAGCCCTGGCTGTGGCTGCACTTTTCTTCATTTTTGCCACCCTTACCTATGCTGAAGGCACAGCTATGTTGCCTGAAGCTGGTGGCTCAGCTAGCTTTGCCCGTCACGGATTTGGCAACCTGGCGGGCTTTGTCAGTGGGTGGGCGCTGATGCTGAGCTACATTGTAACCATTGCCATTTCTGCATTTGTTATCCCACCTTATCTGGGCTATTTCTGGGCCCCGTTGAAGGACTCCGCGGTTGTGGGGACGGCGGTATCGATGGGGATCATTTTCTTCCTAATGGTTATCAATGTCATAGGTGTCAGGGAGACATCCTTTGTCAACGTGTCGGCAGCGGTGCTAGATCTATTGGTGCAGATATTGATAATAGCTTTGGGTTTGCTGGTTGTATTCAATCTTGATAAGCTAGTCTTCCACATTACCTCTGACTGGCCGAGCTGGGACAATCTCATCTTAGGCATTGCTCTGGCAGCTATAGCCTACACTGGAGTTGAGACCATGTCTCAAATGGCGGAGGAAACCAAGCGGCCGGCGAGATCTGTGCCCAGGGCCCTCATTCTAATGATAATCACCGTGCTGATTCTATTTGGCGGCGTGTCTGGTGTGGCGCTTTCGGCTATGCCGGCACAGGAGCTAGCCAGCTCTTGGGCAACCGACCCCGTGGCCGGCATTGCTCACAGTATCTCCCTGGCCATAACGCCGGAGGAAATGGCAGCTGGCCTTTCTTCCGAAAAGGAAGCTGTTATCGTTCTCACCTGGATATTCACCGAGGTCCGCGACCTACTGCCAGGTCTGGTAGCTGTGCTGGCAGCTACTATTCTGCTCCTAGCTACCAATGCCGGGCTAATGGGCATATCACGCCTGGCTTTCTCTCTGGGGAGGCATCAGCTCATGCCCCGGGGCCTAAGTCGCGTCCATCATCGGTTCAAAACTCCTTACGTCTCTATCATTCTTTTTGCTGCTGTGGCCCTTGCGCTCTTGGTGCCGGGCCTGTTTGCCCCGGGCATGTTTCTTGAACTGGGTGCCTTGTATGTCTTTGGCTCCTTGCTGGCTTTCATCTTTGCTCATGCCTCTATTTTGCGCTTGCGCATCACGCACCCGGATTTGCCCCGTCCCTTCAAGCTGGGCTGGAACATAAAGTTCAGGCAACGGGAATTGCCAATTACGGCCATCTTGGGATTGGCTGGCACAGTGGTCATATGGCTTGTGGTGATGGCCACCCAGCCTTATGGCCGCTTGGTTGGCCTGGCCTGGATGGTCATAGGGTTTGTCATCTATATAGCTTTCATCCGAAGAAAAGGATCGGTCACGGGTGGAGTGGTTAGCAAGCCGGAGAGCTTTATCCCAGGCCAGAGATGATTGCATAACTAGTGAGGCGAAACTATAATATCGGCAACAAAGCAGTTGGCCGGTGATAGCACAAGCTTATGGAACTGAAAACAATACTGGTTGCGGCGAGCGGCAACGGGGCTGATGACGAGGCTGTGAAGCTGGCCTGCAACCTGGCCAAGAAATCAAAAGCTAGCGTCTACGTTGTCTACGTCATCGAAGTCAACCGAAGCTTACCTTTAGATGCGGTACTCGAGTCTGAAATAGTGAGGGCAGAAGGAGTGTTGACCCGCGCTGAGGATATTGCCGCTGATCGAGACTATGAGGTAGAGACAGACTTGATTCAGGCGCGCGAGGCAGGTCCGGCTATTGTGGACGAGGCGATGGAAAGAGATGCTGACCTGATTGTGATGGGCTTGACGTACAAGCTCCGGTTCGGCGTTTTCAGTTTGGGTAGCGCCATACCTCATGTGCTAAAGGAAGCTCCTTGCCGAGTCCTGCTGTGCCGGGACCCCGTCTCTTGAGGCAGAATATGAATGTAGTTATTATGGGCTGTGGGCGGGTTGGAGCCCAACTGGCCAGCTTGTTGGACACCGAGGGACATAAGGTAACAGTCCTGGATGTGGATGCTTATAGCTTCAGGCGATTGCCATCGGGTTTTGGGGGCACGGCGCTGGTTGGCGATGGCACCGATGAGGAAATGCTCAAGAAAGCAGGCATAGAGGAAGCTGACGCATTTGTGGCGGTGACCCAGGGTGACAACCGCAACGTTATGGCGGCTCAGATTGCCAAGCGCGTATTCAGTATTCCCAAAGTGGTCTGCAGGATATATGACCCATTGCGGAAAGACATCTACGAGTCTCTTGGTCTTGAGGCTATCAGCCCAACAACTGTCTTTGCTCAGTTGCTAAAGGAAAAACTGGCAGCTACGTGATGGAGATGAAGCTGACATGTACATAGTCGTCGTTGGCGGTGGTAGCGTGGGCTATCACCTGTGCAAGGCATTGCTTAAAGAAGGGCACGAGGTGCTCGTGCTGGACAAGGATCCTGCCAAGTGTGCAGCCTTTGAAGACGAATTGGGAAGCATCTGCGTAAGGGGTGACGGTTGTGAGACGGCTACTCTGGCTGAGGCTGGGGTATCCAGGGCTGATGTATTTGTGGCTGCGACCGATGAGGATGAGGACAACCTGGTAGCCTGCCAGGTGGCCAAGCACAGATTCGGGGTGCCTCGAACCATTGCCCGGGTTAACAACCCCAAGAATGAGAAGATCTTCAAGGAACTGGGGGTTGACTGTCCAATTACTGTCACCAACCTCATTCTGGAGCATATAGAAGAGAAGATACCCACGCATCCGTTGGTTCATCTTCTGACCATGGGGGAGGAGGGGACGGAGATCGTTGAGGTGAGAATACGGGAGGGGTCCCCAGCGGTGGGTAAGTCGGTCGCGGAGCTGTCCTTGCCCCCTGACGCCATTCTGGCGCTGCTCATGCGGAATGGACAGAAGCCGCAGGTTCCGGCCGCCGATACTATTCTGCAAGCCAATGACCGGATCATCGCTTTGACACCCACTGACAGCGAGGAAGCCTTGCGCAACGAGTTGGCGGGCGCCTAGCTTGACTTCGGGGGCAAAGGATGGTTACGGTTGCTTTTCAGGGGGAGAGGGGGGCTTTCAGCGAGGATGCGGTTATCACCTTTTTTGGTGATGCTGAGCTTTCGCCCTGTCGTTACCTCAGCGACGTATTCGAGGCCGTGACGGCAGCCCAAGCCGATTTCGGTATGGTTCCAGCAGAGAATTCCCAGGCTGGCAGCATTAATGAGACCTATGACCTGTTGCTAGGCTATCCCCTAGACATCTTCGGCGAAATCAATCTCAGAATAAGCCATTGCTTGATGGCTTTGCCTGGGGAGAGCTTAGGCTCGATAGGAACTGTTCACTCTCACCCTCAAGCTCTAGCACAGTGTGAGCAGTTCTTGAGGAAGCTCAAAGCTGAGGTCGTGCCCACTTACGATACTGCGGGCAGCGCCAAGAGGATAGAAGAAGAGGGCCTAAGGGGCCATGCGGCTGTAGCCAGCCGGCGAGCGGCTCAAATCTACGGACTGGAAGTCCTGGCAGAAGGGATTGAGACCAACGTCAACAACTACACCAAGTTCTTCGTTATTGCCAGGGAGAAACCTGAGCCTGACCCGAGGAGCAAGACCTCTCTCGTCTTCGGCACTCAAAATATTCCAGGAGCCCTGTATGCTAGCTTGGGAGCTTTTGCGACCAGGGACATAAACCTGACAAAGCTGGAATCAAGGCCAAGCAAAAGGAAACCTTGGGAGTACATATTCTACGTTGATTTTGAAGGACACATAAGTGACAAAACCTGCCAGGAAGCTGTAACGGAGCTAAAGCACAGGGCTAGTTTTGTTAGAATACTCGGGTCCTATCCCCGCGCCGACGATTGACGGCAACTAGAGCAGGCGGCGCATACCGTCCTTCAGATTGCTGTAGGTTGCTGCTAACGCCTGTGGCAGAACTCTGGTGTTGGATACCACTGGCATGAAGTTGGTGTCCCCCTGCCATCGAGGCACTATGTGGATGTGAAGGTGATCCTCAATTCCAGCTCCAGCTACCTTGCCCAGATTCATACCGATATTGAAGCCTGCTGGCTTTAGTACCTCGGTCAGCAGCCTGACGCTTAGCCTGACTGTGTCAAAGTGCTCCCTAGATTCTGCGTCAGTCAGGTCGTCCAGGCGTCCCACATGGCGATAAGGTGCTACCATCAGATGCCCCGGGTTGTACGGGAAGGCGTTGAGGATAATGAAGTTGTTTTTACCCCGGTAGACGATGAGGTTTGGCTCATCTTTGTCTTCCCTTGGTTTCTCACACAGGATGCAGCCACCTTTTTCGGCTTCGAGTATGTATTGTATGCGCCATGGCGCCCAGATTCGCTCCATTTCTGCCTTCGGCCTCATCTTACCCATCTTTGGTGTTAATTGCAACGGTGATTGGAAAATGTCAAGATGGGACTCTTCAGCCAATCTTCTCTTCCCTCTCAATTATTCCATCCTTAATCCAAACGACTCTGTCAGCGTATTCCCTTTCTTCCATCTCGTGAGTAACCATGACGATTGTCTGATTCAACTCGTTGCACAGTCTGCGCAGTAGGCTCATGACTATCCCCTTGTTCTCGGTATCGAGATTGGCACAAGGTTCATCTGCAAATAGGACCTTGGGTTTGTTGACCAGGGATCTGGCTACGGCGACTCTCTGCTGCTCACCTCCCGAGAGTTCATGGACAAGATGATGAAGCCTCTGACCAAGTCCCACCGTTTGGAGAAGGCCGGTGGCCGTCTTCACGTATTCCTTTCTTGCAGTTCCCAGTAACATCAATGGTAGGTAAACGTTTTCTAGAGCATTGAGCTCTGGTAGAAGAGCATATTCCTGAAATACGTAACCAAGTTCTTTCAGTCTGAAAGCAGTCTTCTGATGGGAAGATAGCGTTGAGATGTCTGACCCATCGATTTCTATTTTCCCGGACGTGGGGGTATCTAGAAGAGCCAACAGGTGAAGCAAAGTAGATTTTCCAGCGCCGCTGGGCCCCACAATGGCGACAAACTCTCCCCGCTCTACTTGAAAGCTTACCCCCTTAAGCGCTTGGACTGGCACCCGGACTTCATAGGTTTTCTTTAGGTCTATTACCTTTATCAAGATGACTAACCCCAGATTGCCTTAATTATGTTTTCTCTGGCGACCCGCCAAGAAGGAATCAGTCCACCGACCAGACTCACCAGAAGCAAGCCTACAATGCTGGTAGTTAGCTCGTTTCTGGTTATGAGCAGGCTGACCATACCCATAGGGAAAGGCAACGGATGACTGATGAAATGGGGTACCAGAACAAAGTATGTCACGCCTAGCCCTACCCCTATCCCCACAACGGCATACAGTAGAGCCTGAAATACGTATGAGGCAATAATGATCTTCTCGTCCATTCCAATTGCTTTCAGGATGCCGATCTGTCTGCGTCTGCTGACCGTATTGATGAAAATAACGATAAAAATAGTCACTCCGGCCACAACCAGTCCAATGAAGGCAACTATCCTCTTGATGATCTCGAAGCTTTGAGTTATGCCCGAGATTAGCCCTATATAACGTATCCAGGGGCTGATCTCCTCATCGACAATGCCGATCTGCCTCAACCGCTGGATATACAGTTCTTCCTGGCCGCGCTGACCAGTTCTTACCAGGATCTCCGACGCTCGGTCGCGTAGGCCCAGGACAGACTCCATTTCTTTTTCAGTAACAAAAACCCCCATATCTGCCATTGGCAATTGTGTCACGAAGATTCCCTTTATCTCATAGTCCCGTGTGATACCGTTGCTATAGTGTATTGTTACTTCATCGCCGACTTCTGCTCCCTTGAGTGATTGAATCTCCAGACCAGCGCCATAGCCACCTGATATCTCTCTGCCCATGATAACCTGGTCACGGTCTGACTTATCCAGATATCGACCGGCCACCATGAAATTATGAATATTCGTTACCTTGGTTTCCTCTTCGGGGTTTATTGACTTTACGGTCCAGGAGATTTCCCTCACATCGTCACCGTCTTTGTCCACATCATAGGTGATAGTTGAACCCAGTGAGTAATGAGACGAACAGCTTGTCACGCCTGGGATCGTGCTTATTCTTGTCTTAAGAGAAGCTACCTTCTTGATGTAGTCCTCGTCTTGGCCAGGCTCAATGACTATGTTAGAAACATAATTGTCTACCGCCTGCTGGTAAGCAAGGTCCACAGCGCCACTCAGTATCGATGAAATGAAGGTGATGTTGACGAAGGCGAGTGTGATAACCAGAATTGTCAGGGCAAGGGTGCCTTTGCTGCCTCGGCTTATAGCCTTGTATACCAAGAAAAGGGAAGCCCTTAGATTCTTGAACATGGGTTGTGTTTTCTCACTGAGCCACTTCATACGTTGCTTGATCCCTTGAACTGGGGGATACTCGACGGCTCGATGACCTTGCTAGAATCACCAGCCAGCGCAGTTGCTTGATTCAGGTCTACAACAGCCAAATCATGTTGCTGTAATTATACATCTAGGCTAGCCAGGACGAAATGCGAACACGGTCATTCAAGTCCCTTGCCAGGGGGTCATGCTGACTTCTGAAGCCTGCTCTCAGGGACCTGGCGAATCGCGGCAAGGCTTGACTCTTCGTGTGCCAGCCCTTTGGTAAGATCTCAGGATCAATCTGGTTTCTCCATAGAACCTCCTTCACTTCACGGGCATTCCCTGCACTCGCCTTACATAGTTGTAGACATGATTGACTTTGCAGGCTAACATTGTTATCTTTGTTGCAATCGGACATGGTGAAGGTGGAACTGAATCTCATCACCAAGGGGCGTATTCCCTGGGGTGTCAGGAGAGAAGTAGCTGGCGCGTTGCGCGATTGCTATCGACGCTTCGGTTCGAGGATTCCATACAAGGTCGATGTTCATATAGTGGACAGGGAAAGCACGATGCGGGATTTACTCAAGGACGAGAAATTCAAGCTAGGTATAACTACCAGTGGTGATGAGGAGTCTATTTGCGCTCACGATGCCTGGCGAGGCTACCCACGAATAATCTTCTGCTTTGAGAATCTGGCCAGGTTTAGCAGGTTGGCCAGGCTTGGGGCCGTGAGACACGAGGCAGCTCACAGTGTCCTCCATGGATCGTTGGAGTACTACATTTTCAGAATTCCTGAGGACTGCCGCCGTACAGCTATGATTAAGGCGATCGATTCGACTGCGCTGGACCGGGCTCTTCATGACCTGTCTGTGGCTGTCAAGGATTTTGAAGCAACCAGATTCTTGGTGCGGCATGACTATATTGGTTGCCAGTTTGCTTTTGCCTTGGAGTGGTTGCAACCCTCGGAGGAAGAGAAACTGGCTTGGAAAACGGCCAAGACAGACCGCCAGGCCAGGTTTACCTATCAGACGGCTTTACTTAGGCCAACGCTGTTTGCTCATCCTTTGCTGGCTCTGCCGCGGTCAAAGAAGATTTCTCTGGAGCAGCAAGTCCACTTAGGGAGACGGCTGGAGGAACTGGTAGAGCATCTGGGAGATGCTGAGCAGAATAGGTTGCTCCAGGTGACAAATCTGATAGTCGAAAACCTGACCGAAGATACCCATACGAATGTAGATTCTGCTTTGCTTCAGGCTATGAACCTAGCGTAGGGTGCCGGCCACAGACTCATTCAGGGGTAGCCTATTCCTTTAATTCCGCTCGTTACCTCTTTTGCCTTTCGCTTCAGAGTTTGCCGAACTCTGTGATTTCGGCAGGGGTGGCCTCCAAGTCAAGTGATAGAGCTAGACGGTTCAGTCAAGTCAGGCAGTGGGACACTGCTTCGTCATGGAGTCACCTTGGCTACCTTGCTGGCCGAGGACTTGCATATGTGGAATATTCGGGCGGGCAGGGAGAAGCCTGGCTTGCGCCATCAGCATCGGCAGGCAGTTCTATCTTGCCGGGATATGTCTCAGGGTGAGGTTGAGGGGGTGGAGATTGGCGCAACGGAAGTAGAATACAAACCAGGGAGAGGGATAAGAGGAGGCTGCTACAGCTGGAATATAGGCACTGGCGGCTCAGCTACCATGCTGGCTATGACCGTGTTGCCCTTGGCCTGTTTCACAGGGGAACCAACCACCTTCCGTATCTCGGGCGGCCTGTTTCAGGACTTCGCTCCCTCGGCTTATCATATGAAACATGTTCTTTTTCCTACCCTACGGAAGATGGGAATATGTGTTGGCCTGGAAATCGAGCGCCCTGGCTACGCTGAGCAAGGTGATGGCGTCATCAAGGTGAGTGTGGAACCGGTAGCCGGTAAGCTCGAACCCATCAGGCTTCTTGCTCGCGGTGAGATGGGAGAAGTACAAGGAGTTGCGCTTTCTTCGCATTTAAGGCAGATCAGGGTTAGCGACAGAATGGCAAAGGAGTGTGACCGGGCGTTGAGACAGGAAGGTTATGATGCCAGGATAGAGTTGCTTTATGATAGTACGGCCCACCATGAGGGTGCTGCTTTGGCCATCTGGGCAGAGGCCGGCGGCTGTCTTCTTGGCTCGGACAGGGCGGGGAGGAAAGGAAGGCGCGCTGAAGGTATTGGCAGCTATGTGGCAAACAATCTTGTTGAGGATATTAGCTCCGGAGCGACTGTTGATAGGTTCCTGGCAGACCAGTTGATAATCTATGCAGCCTTGGCTGAGGGTGTGACCGAATACGTGATACCACGCGTGACCGACCATATTGAGGCTAACTTATGGCTTGTGGTGCATGTTCTGGGCAGGTTTGGTGCTAAAACAGAGATAATCGGCAATCGTCTCAAAATATGGGGTATAGGCTATGGTAGATGAAAAGCGGCTCTAAACACGTGCATTGCCCAGAAGGTCTTGCTTCAGCCTGTTTAGTCGCTCTTCGAAAGGTCGAGCCAATTGGCTCATCTTTTTCTGCCATTCCTCTTTGGCTCGAATGTTGACCTGGCTGATAGCTGTGCCTGAGATTCTTAGCCCGTGGAGTATCTCCCTGCCGGCTCTCTCTATCTCTTGCCTTTCCACCTCTTCGGCCTCCCGGTACTCACGGAAAAGCTCATTTATTTCCTCCACAGCTTTCGCTGCCGTTTCGGTTTTGGCCAAGCTGAGAATGCCCTGGCTTATTCTGTCTAGCATGTGACCAAACCTCAGGTCAATCCCTTCGACAAGCCGTTGAAGAGCGGCGCGGCTTATGAGCTCTCTATCTTCACTGTCATGTTTGTTCAGCTCGGCTTCCAAGTGTCGGCTATCGTCCTGACTAACGTACTTCTCAGCGAGTGACTGGCCAATCAACCGGCATCTGTCTTGTCTTTGCTTCTGACGTTCCTCTGCTGAGAGCTCACCTAGCTTATCGGCTTTTTCCCGGGCGATTTCCCAGGCGCTCTTGATTTCTCCCACAGCTCTCAAATCTCGCTGGAATGTAATGTTTGGTTTCTGTCGGCATTTTACCTTATAATTCTGTTAGGTTCAAAGCTATGGCTTATCAATCGTCTAGCTGGCATCGGTCTGTACAACTCGCCGAGGACTTCTACTGCTACATCTGGCAGGGAAGGGGCAATAATTGTAATAGTTGCCTCTTTCCCCATGTTCTACGGGGCGAGCGTCCTCATGTTGTTGTCGACCCGGGGCATATAGGCAATGAGTTAAGGGAAGCCTGTTTCGATTCCTTGGTCAAGGCCATGGATGGGGATGGCTTCAGAGTCGATGACATAGGACTCATAATCAATACTCATAGCCATCCCGACCACTGCCAGGCAAACCAAGCGATAATTGAAGAGAGTCAAGCTTGGGTTACACTGTCTGAAGAAGAGGATGAATTCCGTCACACCTTGGGGGAGAAGCTTCACTCCATGTTGGGGATGGAAATACCCCGATTTGAGCCGCTCTTTTACCTAAAGGAGGGCAACTTACTTCTGGGTACGAAGAATAAGGTCGAGCTCCAGGTTTTCTGCACTCCAGGTCATTCGCCTGGCTCGGTCTGCCTTTACTGGCCGGAAAACAAGATCCTGATAACCGGAGACGTAGTCTTCTACGGTAGCATTGGCAGGACGGATTTCTCAGGTGGCAGTCTTTCCTTGCTCAAGAGGAGCATCGACAAACTGTCACAGCTCGACGTGGAGTGTTTGGTCCCGGGGCATAGCACTGAGTTCGGCGATATCGTGAAAGGTAAACCGAATGTAGAGCGTAATTTTCAGGCAGTTAAGCTATACCTTTAGCTGTAAGTTGGTCTTTTCATGGAACTAGACGAGAGAATTCGACACGCTATAGAGCACACCGAGGTGGTAAGGCCGCCTGAACAGAGTCTGGCGACTTTTGGAACCACGAACATATACTATTACCTGGTTACCGAACTGATGGAAAGCGCGAATGTGGTTAGGGAAGGCAGGGTGATTGCTGCCAAGCCGAAGATTGTTACTCCATCTTATCTCATTAATCTGGAAGGATTTAGCGAGCAAGGCAGAAGATTCATAGAGATGATGGCGGAGAGGTATCCGCATGAGCCCGGCGTTTTCTACACATATAAGAATGAGCCCAAGGACATGAGTATTGCCTCCGAGCCTATCGAGGAGATAGTGGGCAAGATTAACCACCGGATAGACAGCCAGCATGACCCGCTAAGTGCCATCATCAAGGGTGTTGAAGAGCTATGGGATGTGTCGCTACTTAAGTTTACCTATGAGTTAACCAAAAGCTCGGTATATGGCAATGTAGCTGAGATGGAAAGAAGCGGGCTTCTGCGCGTAGACGCTGCAGGTGTGCCCGGAGATACCAGGAACTACATCGAGGAGCTTCTTGAGAAAACGAGACGAGACCCGTCGCGGGCACCTGAGCTGGTAACTGAACTGAGAAGATGGGGCCTCTTCGACGAGTATCAAGACAGGTTCCTCAGTCTGTTCAAGAAAAGGTGAGGTTTCCCAAAATCCTCCTGCGAGTAACTCTCGTCGCGCCGGAGTGGCACGTTCTGGCTCCGGCAATCCTAAGATTTTTCAAGGACGCAAGCCCAAAAGCCTATTGACAACGCCCCTATGTATGATAATATAGTATAGTAGTCTTGGGTAAAGAGCCTTAGAGATGGGCAGGAGGGTGAGGTCATGAGCCGCAGAAGGTCCAATATCGAGATAATAAGTGACATGCTCAGGGTAGGCGAGAATGGGGCTGGCAAGACCGAAATAATGTACAGCGCCAATATGAGCTATAGTCAGCTACAGAAATACCTGAGCTTCCTTATCAGCCACGGTTTCATTGATAGACTCGAGGTTGGCAATCCGGTCGTGACCTACCGGGTGACAGGGAGGGGTTTGGCCTTGTTGAGAAGTATAGACACCGTGCTGGAAGCGCTTGAGTTGAAGGATGCCGAGGACTTCTAGTTTGGGGTCTTACGAGGTTGTTCGGGTTATGTCTAGGGCGTCTGCCCTAGGCCAATCTATTGAGTCCGAGTAGAAGGAGGAGTTGCCTGTGAGTGAAAAGAGAATGCTAATAGTAGATGCTGACGTGGTAAGGAAGCTAGATGACAACCGCGGTGATTTGGGTGTGGCGGATTTCATTAGCTTTCTTATCGACAGCCAGTTGAAACAGGACGTCAATGGGTACAGCAATGACCACGTAACTAAAGAGGAGTTTCGCCAGTTTGAGCAAGGGATAAGGGAACTGCTGCGGAACTTCTTGGAGTTCTTTCTCAGCTACGGTCTGGAGCTAGGGAAAGAGCCGACAGATAAAGAGCTTGAGACGCTGACCCAGAAACTGCGAGTTCTGGGCGCTTCAGCCAAAGCCAAGGGCTCCTGAGAAGCCCACGGCTTTCCTCGTTGATTCCTCGTCTTAGCCTCTCCGTTCAATCCAATAGAACTATCTTCTAGAACATAATCACTTCCCAAGTCAATACGAACGTGCCATAGTATTGTTAGCTTCAGTTAGCTGGGGAGGTGTATTGTGTCCAAAATCAAGGAGCTTTTGCGCCAGCGCAGGCATGAAGAGTTGTGGCAGATGTGTTGTGGCTTTATTGACCTCAATCTGGACCAACTCATGGCTATCCAGCGGCGGCTATTGCTGGAGCAAATCGAGCTGCTGAAAGACTGTGAGCTGGGCAGGAAAGTGATGCGCGGCGCCATGCCCGAAACCGTGGAGGAATTCAGGAAGCAGGTGCCGCTGACCACTTACGCTGACTATTGCCCGGAGCTTCTAGAGCAAAGAGAGGACATCCTGCCGGCCAAGCCTGTTTTCTGGCAACATACCTCGGGCAAGTCTGGGGAGTACCCTTTTAAGTGGGTGCCCGTCAGCCAAGGACTTGCCCATGAGTTGGGGGCACTAATGTTTGGCGTTGGGGTTTTTGCCAGCTGCAAGAGAAGGGGTGACGTCTGCAAGGCTACTAAGGAGCATCCAAAGATTGTCTATGCGGTAGCTCCTAAACCCTACACTTCGGGTGTCCTTACCCATATTATGCAGCAACAGCTTGATTCGCATTATCTACCTCCCTTAGAGCAAGCCGAAGGCATGTCATTTCAACAGAGGGTACAGGAGGGCTTCCGGCTGGCTTTGTCCCAGGGGTTTGACTACTTCTTCGGTCTGTCCCTCATTCTGGTTGCCGTTGGGGAGCAGTTCAAACACCATTCGAGTGAGGCTAGCATTCTTCCTCTGTTGTCCCAGCCGAAGGCGCTATTTCGGCTAACCAAGGGAGTGCTCAAGAGCAAGCTAGCCCGGCGTCCTATGTTGCCCAGGGACCTGTGGTCAGTTAAGGGGATTATGGGTGGTGGTACTGATGGCGTGGTCTTTAGGGAGAGAATCAGGGAGCTATGGGGTAGGTATCCCTTGGATACCTACACTTGCACCGAAGGCGGCCTCATAGCTACCCAGACCTGGGACTATGGTGGTATGGTCTTCATTCCCAACCTCAACTTCCTCGAGTTTATCCCGGAGGCAGAGTACGGCAAGTGGCAGCTTGACCATTCCTACCAGCCGAAAACTGTCCTGCTTGATGAGGTAAAGGCTGGCGAGAACTATGAGATAGTCATCACCAATTTCCACGGTGGTGCCATGGTCAGATATAGGGTGGGTGATATGGTCAGGATAACGGCGCTGAGAAATGAGAAGCTGGGCATTGACATACCGCAGATGGTTTTTGAGAGGCGAGCCGATGACCTCATTGACCTTGGGCCCATTCGGCTGACGGAAAAAGTAATCTGGCAGGCGATTGAAAGCACCCATATCCCCTATGCAGATTGGACAGCGCGCAAAGAAATAATTGGCGAGAAAGCGGTGTTGCGTCTGTTCTTCGAGCTTAAGGACAAGTATGTGGCCAGTGAGAAAGGCGTTGCCACGGCGGTGTACGAGCAATTGAAGCGAATGGACAATGGCTTCATTCACAAAGACCTGGCCAACATAGAAAGGCTGCTTGACTTCAAGCCGATAGAGGTTACTCTGCTGGCCGAGGGCGCCTTTGCCAATTACCTAGCTCAGCGGCAGGCTGAAGGCGCTGATTTGGCTCACTTGAAACCACCTCACATCAATCCCTCGGAGAAGGAGCTTTCCCTGCTCGGGGCTAAGGTGGAAGCCGTGCCCGGGGTAAAGGTTGTGGCTGAAGTCGAGACTGAGGCTGTGGCTAGTCAACAGACTAGTTAGCTTGGGGGTGTGTTGTGTCTAAGATTACTGAGCTTTTGCGCCAGGGCAGGAAGGAGGAGCTGTGGCAGATGTGTTGTGGCTTCATCGACCTAAGCCTAGAGCAGTTTATGCACATTCAGCAGCGACTACTGCTGGAGCAGATTGAACTACTGAAGGATTGTGAACTGGGTAGGAAAGTGATGCGCGGTGCCATGCCCGAGACTGTGGAGGAATTCAGGGAGCAGGTACCGCTGACTACTTACACCGACTACTGTCCTGAACTTCTCGACCGAAGAGAGGATGTCCTCCCGGCAAAGCCTGTCGAATGGGCTCATACCTCGGGTAGGTCCGGTGAATATGCTTTCAAGTGGGCACCTATTAGCCATAGGGCCTGGGAGGAGCTGGGGCCGCTCATGTACGCCGGGAACATTTTTGCTACCTGTCGCCGAAAGGGGGACGTGTGCGTTCGCCCAAATCCTAAGGTTTTGTACGCTACCGCTCCCGCACCCTACACCACTGGCGTTGTGGCGTATAAGTGCGAGAAGGAATTTGGCTTCAAGTACTTTCCTTCGCTTCATGAGTCGGAGCAGATGTCCTTCATGGAAAGATTGGACAAAGGCTTTTCGCTGGCTTTATCGGAGGGTATAGATGGCTTTTACGGCCTGTCTGCCATATTAGTAGGTATTGGTGAACGATTCAAAAAAGGCGCCAGCACTATGAAGCTCTCCTCACTGCTATCACAGCCTAAAGTACTGCTTCGATTATTGAAAGGCATCGTGAAAAGCAAGCTAGCTCGGCGCCCTATGCTGCCCAAGGATCTGTGGTCGATAAAAGGTATAGCATGCGGCGGAACAGACAGCGTTGTTTACAGAGAGAAAATCAAGAATATGTGGGGAGTGCGCCCCCTGGATTCATATGGTAGCACCGAGGGCCTCATCTTGGCTATGCAGACCTGGGATTATGAAGGCATGACCTTTGTCCCCAACCTCAACTTCTTCGAATTCATTCCGGAGACGGAGCATTTCAAATGGCGGCTCGACCATTCTTACGACCCGAGGACTGTTTTGCTTGATGAGGTAAAGCCTGGCCAGAATTATGAGATAGTGATCACCAATTTTCATGGCGGGGCGATGGTCAGATACAAAACAGGGGACATAGTCAGAATAAGCTCGCTCAGAAACGAGAAGCTGGGCATTGATATCCCTCAGATGATGTTTGAGAGGCGGGCTGATGACTTCATTGACCTTGGTCTCATCCGGCTGACCGAAAGGGTAATCTGGCAGGCCATTGAAAACACCAACATCTCTTATGCAGACTGGACAGGGCGCAAGGAAATAGTGGGGGAGAGGCCGGTGCTACACCTGTATCTTGAACCGAAAGAGGGGTGTGTTGCTAGCGAAAAAGGTGTAGCCACAGCGGTATATGAACAGCTTAAGAAATTGGATGACGGCTTTATACACTACGACCTGCCGAGCATGGAAAGGCTGCTTGACTTCAAGCCAATAGAAGTCACTTTGCTGCCTGAAGGCGCCTTTTCGAATTATATGGCCTACCGGCAGGCTGAAGGTGCTGATTTGGCCCAGTTGAAGCCACCTCACATCAACCCTTCGGACAAAGTCATTGCCCTGCTCGGAGCCAAAGTGGAGGTGGTGTCTGAGAGGGAGGTTGCGGCTGAAGGCAAGACTGAGGCCGCAGCGCGACGGTAGTGTTGAGCCTGGTTGTGATTCCCCTGGCCGATGTCGCAAGGTATCTTAAACGGTCGCCGCACTTTAGTTTCCTCGTGTATTAGTACTTTAGTCCCTACTGGTTAGTACTTTAGTCGCTCTTGACAGTCTGCCCGGACGGGCACATAATTAGGCAAACTCATAGATACAAGGCTCTAGACGAACCTTCATAGTCTGATTCCTGGAATCGCTGGTTAGTTTGAAGGTGTATTATGTCTCAACTCACCGAGCTTCTAAGACAGAACAGGAAAGATGAGCTGTGGCAGATGTGTTGCGGCTTTATTGACCTCAGTCTGGGGCAGTTCATGGCTATCCAGCGGCGGTTATTGCTGAACCAGATCGAGATGTTGAGAGACTGTGAACTGGGAAGGAAAATGATGCGCGGTGCCATGCCCGAAACCGTGGAGGAATTCAGGGAGCAGGTGCCGCTGACTACTTATGCCGACTATTGTCCTGAGCTTCTGGAACAAAGGGAGGATGTCCTGCCGGCCAAGCCCGTTTTCTGGCAGCATACCTCGGGCAAGTCTGGAGAATACCCTTTTAAGTGGGTGCCCGTCAGCGAAAGACTTGCCCATGAGCTGGGAACACTAATGTTCGGCGTTGGGGTTTTTGCCAGCTGTGAGGGGAAAGGTGATGTTTCCAAAGCTACTAAGGAACACCCAAAGATTGTCTATGCGGTAGCTCCCAAACCCTACACTTCGGGTGTCCTTACCCATATTATGCAACAAGAGCTTGATTCGCATTATCTACCGCCTTTGGAGAAAGCTGAAAGCATGCCCTTTGAAAAGAGGGTACAGGAAGGCTTTCGTCTGGCTTTGTCCCAGGGGTTTGACTACTTTTTCGGTTTGTCCCTCGTTCTGGTTGCTGTTGGGGAGCAGTTCAAGCAGCATTCAAGTGCGCTGAAGGTTCTTGCCTTGTTGTCCCAGCCCAGAGCTCTATTTCGACTAACCAAGGGATTGGTCAAGAGCAAGCTGGCCCGACGTCCTATGTTGCCCAGAGACCTGTGGTCAGTTAAGGGGATTATGGGTGGTGGTACTGACAGTGTCGTCTTTAGGGAAAGAGTGAAGAATCTATGGGGGAGGTATCCTTTAGACACCTACGTTTGTACAGAAGCTACCCTTATAGCTACCCAGACCTGGGACTATGATAGTATGACCTTTATCCCCAGCCTCAACTTCCTCGAGTTTATCCCGGAGGCAGAGTACGGCAAGTGGCAGCTTGACCATTCCTACCAGCCGAAAACTGTCCTGCTTGATGAGGTAAAGGCTGGCGAGAACTATGAGATAGTCATCACCAATTTCCACGGTGGTGCCATGGTCAGATATAGGGTGGGTGATATGGTCAGGATAACGGCGCTGAGAAATGAGAAGCTGGGCATTGACATACCGCAGATGGTTTTTGAGAGGCGAGCCGATGACCTCATTGACCTTGGGCCCATTCGGCTGACGGAAAAAGTAATCTGGCAGGCGATTGAAAGCACTACCATCCCTTATACAGATTGGACAGCGCGCAAAGAAATCATTCGCGAGAGCGGGGCGTTGCATCTCTATCTTGAGCTCAAAGGTACTTATGTCGCGAGCGAAAGGGATATTGCGGCAGCGCTGTACCAGCAACTCAAGCGGATGGACACTGGCTTTGTTCACAAGGACCTGGCAAGCATGGAAAGGCTGCTTGACTTCAAGCCGATAGAGGTTACTCTGCTGGCCGAGGGTGCCTTTGCTAATTATATAGCTCAGCGGCAGGCTGAAGGCGCTGATCTGGCTCACTTGAAACCACCTCACGTTAATCCCTCGGAGAAGGAGCTTTCCTGGCTCGGAGTTGAAGCGGTTCCGCCTGAAGGTGAGGCTGCAGCTCGGGCCAAACGGCAGGACTGAACCAGGTCTTAAGTCGACTTGTTATCGTGAAGCGACCCTGACGGTCGCACTGTTTTTTTGCTTGGCCACTAGTACTTTAGTCTGTCTTGACAAGCTTCGTAGCTACGTACATAATTAGCTGAAGTTGATAAACAGGAAGTTGTAGATGACTACTGGTTCCCTAATCCCTTTGCTTGCTGCAATAGCATATGTTCCACTGTTTGCCATTCTGATTAGCAATCGCCCCTGGCAGAAGCAACATAGGCTGTTCGCCTCATATATAGCCGCTGCCATGGTATGGGGCATCAGCACTTTCCTCATCCGCAGCGATTTCTTCATAGACAAACTTCTGTTATTCAAGCTCGTTATCTGCTCTTTCATTTGGGCGACGGTACAGTTCTACTATTTTGTAAGGTTCTACTTTGCTAAATCGGGTGGCTTCGGAATGAAGCTCGGCTATGCTTCACTGGGAGTACTTATCATTGCCGCTGCTCTGGGTTATGTGCCGCAGACCCTGGCTGTTGAGGCGAACAATGTGGTTAGGCCAGTTTTTGGCTGGTGGTTTTTCCTAATTGCAATCCCCCCCATTGTCCTAACTGGGGAGCTCGTATGGTCCCTGGTGCGCAGACTCAGGATTGCGGCTGACCCCGCAGAGTTCAACCGGATCACCTATTTGTTGACCGCCACTGGTTTTGCAACTGTCTTTGCGGTTGCTGGCTTGACTGCCTTTGGCGAGAGGTTTCCCATCGCTCAGCTTGGCCATCTGGCCAATGCGATGATTTTGACTTATGCCACTCTGAAGCATCAGTTGCTTGACATGAGAGTTTTCATGCGCCGTTGGCTATCATGGGCCGGTTTGGTCGCTGTCGCCGCCGGTACTTGTGTACTTTTGTTCTTCTTGATTGCCTTAGTGGCCGGCGTAGAAATAGAGCCTGCCACCTTTGGTTTGAGTGTGCTCGGAATAGCTGTAATAGGTGCGATGGTCTATCTGCTCAGAGATTCCTTTGTCAGATGGGTAGACCGTTTTTTCTATAAGGAGCGCTATGATTATCGCCAGAGACTATTTGACTTTACCAGGCACGAATTAAGCGGCATTGTCAGCCTCAGAGAGCTAGGTGAGGGGCTGCTGCCATTGCTTGGCCGCAGCTTGGATTCCCAGCGGGCACTTTTGCTGCTGCCGGAAGTTGGCAGTGGTGATTTCGTTACCGAGTTTTCTGAACCGCGAATCGGAAAAGATTCACCGCTAAGCATACGGCAGGATAGTCCTATTGTAGAGTGGCTGAAGCGAGAAGATAGATACCTGAGCAAGGGACAGCTGGATATCCTCCCTGAATTTCGTGGTCTATGGATGGAAGAGAGAGAGAAGCTTAGAACCTCCGGTGTAGAGCTGCTTTTCCCGCTAGTGAGTCGGGGCAGCTTCATCGGTGTACTGGCCGTGGGTAGAAAGAAATCTGGCAGATACTCACTTGACGACTTGGATTTGGTCCAGACTGTCCTCGGTCAAGTGGCGACCGGCTTGGAGAAGGAGTATCTCCAGGAACAGCTCAGGAAGCGGGAACAAGAGCTATCCGTGATTAACCGACTGGCTGGAGTTATGACTTCCAGTTTGAATATACACGAAGTATATGATGCGTTCATCCTTGGGCTGAGGGACGTAGTCGATGTCAACTTTGCAACGATTGCCTTGATCGAACGGGACGAGCTTTGTTTTCAGGCTGTGCATGCTGAGACGGGCTCGACTTGGGAGACTGGGGGTAGGATACCGCTTAAAGGCACGGCTACTGAGTGGGTAGCTCGTCACAAAAAGGCTTTGGTTGAGCCTGATTTAACAAAAAAGAGGCGGTTTTGGACCGGCGAAGAGTACATCAAGCAGGAGATTCGGTCAGTCGTTTACCTCCCGATGCTGGTAAAGAGCGAGGTTATAGGCAGTCTAATCATCGCCAGCCGCCGACCCGACGCTTATAGTCCGGAGCAGGTTCACCTTCTGGAGCGCCTGGCTGTCCAGGTTGCGATGCCTGTTGAGAATGGCCGGCTCTACGCCAAGGCTGAGCAAAGGGCACGCGTCGACGAACTTACCGGCCTGTTCAACCGCCGTCACTTTGATGAATCCTTAAAGCAGGAGATTGACCGGCATTCTCGCTATAGTGGCGCACTATCTTTGATCTTACTCGACCTTGACTATTTCAAAAATTACAATGATAGAGAAGGGCATCTAGCCGGTGACAAAATGCTGGCACATGTCAGCCTGTTAATAGAGAGGTCAGTGAGGAATGCTGACCAGGCTTTTCGCTATGGCGGTGATGAGTTTGCCATTCTCGTGCCGCAGTCATCGGCTGATGATGCCTTTGTTGTGGCTGAACGAGTTCGCGGGACGATTGCCAGTGACATGGGCAGCAAGAAAACCGTGATAACTGCCAGCCTGGGCTTAGCTTCTTGGCCCAACGATGGGGTAGCGCTGGACGAGCTTGTCAATGCTGCTGATAGGGCACTTTATCATGCCAAGCGGACGGGAGGCAACCGAACCTGCGTCGTGTCCAAGATGTTGCCTTCCCTAACTGAGACGGCTCCGCCGGGGGCCGCTGGTGAAAAGGAAGCTTTGAGCACCATCTATGCCTTGGCGGCGACTATTGAGGCTAGAGACCCATATACCTACGGTCATTCTCGAAAGGTGAGCTATTATGCTGTAACCATAGCTGAGGCTTTGGGCTTGCCTTCCGAGAAAGTGGCCATAGTCAGCACCGCGGCTTTGCTTCACGACATCGGCAAGATAGGGATTGCCGACGAGGTGCTTAACAAGACTGGTAAACTTAGTGATCAAGAATGGGAACTGATTAAGTCCCACCCCAGGTTATCGGCGACCATAGTTGGCCATGTGCCTAGTTTGACTCCTTGCCTGCCGGCCATTCTTCATCATCAAGAACGGTGGGATGGCACCGGTTATCCGTCCGGGCTAAAGGGTGAGGCTATTCCTTTGGAAGCCCGCATTCTTGCCGTCGCCGACGCCTTTGATGCTATGACCTCCCCTCGCCCCTATCGTGGTCCGCTATCCTACAAGGAGGCGCTGGAGGAGATGAAGCGCTGCTCCGGCAGCCAGTTTGATCCAAAGCTGGTTGAGGTCTTTCTACCGATTGCTTTGGCTACGGTGCCGGAGGAGCTTGCGATAGGGGAAAGCGCCGATGGTCGGAATGTCGGTTAAAGAGCTCTGGTCAGAGCACATATGTTCCGAGAGAAAAGCTTGATTGGGAAGCTGTAAAATCTCTCCGGAAGTATGTTGATGACTTCGAAGCCAGTCTGGGTCAGTAACTTGTGTAACTCAGGGTAGGAAAAGAGATAGTAATAGCGCTGGAGGGTCTTGCCCCTCGATTTCCAGGATATGTTGACCTCTTTGCCCTTCAGCCAGAAGCCTGGCTGCCATCGGTTCCACACGGTGATGAAAGCTTCACCCCCCGGCCTGAGAACCCGCCTCAATTCTAGGAGAGCCTTGCGTCTTTCTTTGTCTCCGTCGATGTGGTGGTAGGTGGCTACTGCTATCGCCCAGTCGAAGCTCTTATCGGAGTACGGCAGAGAAACGGCGTCGGCTACTGCTAGGTTGACTTTCAAATCGAACTTGGCGGCATATTTCTGCGCCTGCTTGACCATCTGGGTGGAGAAGTCTAGACCCCATAGTTCGAAGTTGTCTTTGAAGGGCAGGAAATCTGGTCCGTGAGCACAGCCGACGTTCAGAAGCTTCCCTTGGCACCACCTGAGCGCCAGTTCCTGGAGCTCTTTTGTGAAGCGAGACCAGTGTCTGAGCCGATACCAGCTCTCTGCTATCTCATCGAAGACTTCTCTGTTTGTCGTCATAGCCGTGAGTCTGATGGACTTCACTCTAAGGACAGCATTTGGCAGTCCTGATTGTTGAGTTGACACCGTGGTTTCCTGTCACTCTAAGGGAGCCGCTCGCCGCTGTCAACCTGGGTTCTTCGCTTCCTGTTAGGCTTTGATTGTTGCCACAGTTAGAATCTGGTAGACTTCGGTACAGGTTATCCTCTGTACTGCAAGGCTGAAGCCTCGCATAGGGAGCCCAAAAGGGCCTCGCTACATGTTTAAGGAAACCACAGTATGAGAAAAATATCAAGAACTATATCCGGGGTAACCCCAGTGGCCGTCATGGCAAAGCCTATAGGGTGTCCTGGGGAGTGCATCTATTGCCCCACTTATCCTGATGCGCCCAAGAGCTATACGCCAGAATCGCCCGCAGTGCTCAGAGCCAAGGCTTGCGATTATCAGCCGAGGAGGCAGGTTGAGGAGAGGCTGAGAATTCTCTCAGACATGGGACATCCGGCCGATAAGGTGGAACTAATCGTTATGGGGGGCACTTTCCTGGCTTATACGAGGGAGTATCAATATCAATTCGTAAAGGACTGCTATGACGGTCTGAATGGCAACCGTTCCTCCGATTTGAACGCAGCCAAGCAAAGAAACGAAGCCGCCGACCACAGGTGTGTGGGGCTGTGTATTGAGACAAGGCCTGACTGGTGCCGAGAAGAAGAAGTCAAGAGGATGCTGGAATTCGGCGCTACTCGGGTGGAGCTAGGGGTTCAGACCCTGGATGATGACATCTACCGTTTGGTAAGACGAGGACATACTGTAGCAGAGGTGGTAATGGCCACCAGGTTGCTGAGGGAATACGGCATGAAGGTGTACTATCACTGGATGCCTGGATTGCCTGGTTCTAACTCAGAGCATGACCTGGAGTTATCTCGGCACCTTTTCGACGACGAGGATTTCAGACCTGACGGCCTCAAGCTTTACCCGACGCTGGTTATCCCCGGCACCGAGCTGGAAGCATGGTATAGAGAGGGCCGATACCAACCTTATCCTATGGATGAGATGGTGAACTTGATGATAAATGTCAAGACTCTGGTCCCTGGCTATGTCAGGATTCCTCGGGTGATGCGTGACATCCCGAGCAAATTCATCGTCGCTGGCTGCAAGGATTTGGCATTGAGGAGCGCGCTCAAGAAGCGGATGGAGGCGATTGGCATTCAGTGTAATTGCGTCCGCTGCCGGGAGTATGGGCATCGCTTGAGGGATGGCTGGAAGATTGGCGAGCCGTATCTGAAAAGGCGGGACTATCAGGCGTCGGGGGGAAAGGAGCTGTTTCTTTCTTTCGAAGACGGCGGAGAAACTGTCTTTGGCTTGCTTCGGATGAGGGTTGGTTCTCTAGCCATGGGCGACGGCGATTTGGCCATGGTCAGGGAGTTGCATGTTTTCGGTTCGGAGGTTCCTCTGGGAGAGCACCACGCTGAGGCTGCCCAGCACAGAGGTCTCGGTGGGGAGTTGCTCAAGGAAGCTGAGAGGATTGCCCGAGATGAATTTCACCTTCGCAGAATCGCCGTTCTTAGTGGCGTTGGCGCCAGGGATTATTTCCGCTCTGAAGGTGGCTACGAACTAGAGGGCGCCTATATGGTTAAGGAGCTGGCTGGCTAGTATTGCAGGCTGAAGAAGGCGGTTTGAAGACGTAGGGACTGGTTTTTGGAGACTGCCCGAAGTGAAGGGAGTTCCAAGCCACAACTGATAGACGGCCGTAGTCAGTTGCTTTCGTTGGGGGACTAAACCCGGATACCGCTTCCCTGGCTGCCTATCGGGGTGTCAGGACAAGGGCTTGTTCTATTCTCTCTGGCTTGTGGCTACCTTCCAGGTTCTCAGCAAGGAACGTGTCAACGTCCTCTTTGGCGAACCTTCGGTCGCCCCGTGGGCCGACGCGGTATGTCTTCAGTATTCCGCGATTGCCCCACCGCCTTATCGTATTGATATGCACATTAAGAAGGTGAGCCAGTTCGCTGGCCGTCAGCATGCTGTCCTGGTTGTTACTCCGCGCCATATAACCGTAGCTCCTTTGAACTAGTCTAGGGTACGCTGTGACAACTCTAGCCTATCCGACGCCGATAGACAATCCCCCAAGTGGGCTACTTTGCATAGCCAAATAGTCCTATATCGACTGAAGTATGAACGGGATAATCCATTTCGGCGTCGGCCGATACTACACACTCAGACGAGAACGGCTTGACCAAACCCCTCATATTACAGAGGTGCCTCAACGCCTCACGCCCAGCCAAGCAATAGGCAAGCGGTCCACACGTCACACGACAGTCAGAAGTGTGTTTGCTGTTACTCATTGCCGATTGCTGGGCATCCGGCAAGTGCCGCCGCATAGCAGCATGCGTCCGCAACCTGTCTCTATCCGAGCGCCCGTTTCCGGAAACCTTTGAGCTGTCGACGCAATCCGTCTCCGGCTAGTGAATCATCACTTGCCTTCACCAGCTCATCCCGTGAGACGAGGGCCCTTACTCGTCGCTCGAAGATGCCCCTTTCCAGAAGTACCTCTCTCTGGCACGTAAGGCACCTTATGCCGATATGGCCACCCAACCTTACCACCTGCCATTCAGCACCACCGCACGGATGTTGCTTCCGCAGACGCACCACGTCGCCGAGCTTTACGTCCATGTCCTACTTCCAGATTACGAACCACTCTCGCGAACTAAATCGTTGATTCTGTCTCGCAATTCCTGCGCGCTGCGCCGGGCAGCTTCCGCGAAGTCTCCCCCTCGGGAAGCATAAAGGACCTGCCGCGAGACGGCGATAATTGCTTTCTCTCCTCGAGTATCAGCCCCGTATTTGACCGCCGAGGCCAAGTCACCACCCTGAGCCCCGATGCCAGGAATAAGCATCAGCATCTCCGGGCACAACTCTCGAATCCGCTTCAACTCTTCAGGATAAGTAGCCCCGACCACCAAGCCGATGTTGCCATGAACATTCCACTCCTGGGCTTTTCGAGCCACCGCTTCATATAGGGGCACGCCCTGGGCATCAACCACGTCCTGAAAATCCACCGCCCCGGGGTTGGATGTGCGGCACAGGACAAAGACACCTTTATCTTTGTGCTCGATAAACGGCTCTATGGAGTCGAAACCAAGGTAGGGGCTAACCGTAGCCGCATCAAAGCCGAAGGTGACAAAGAGAGCCTCAGCATAGGCCTTGGCCGTGTTGCCGATGTCACCTCGCTTGGCGTCAGCGATTATGGGGATATGGCCAGGTATGTGTTCAATGGTCCTCTGCAGAAGTCCGAGGCCATCAATGCCCAGAGCTTCGTAGAAAGCCAGATTAGGCTTGTACGCGCAGACCAGGTCAGCAGTGGCATCCACTATAGCCTTGTTGAACTCCAGGAAGCCCACGCTGGGCATCAGTCCAGGGTCTGGGTCAAGCCCGATACAAAGCAGGCTGCCATTTCGCTGGCGAGCGGTGAAAAGCTTATCCGCGAATTTCATCCTCAGCTTGATTGAATTATATCCTAAGAAGGGAAAGCATCCAAGCCGCCGCGGTCATCCCATGTTGCAACCTAAGATATCCGTAGTCTTGGGGTTTCAGCAACAAAACGATGCTTTGTTGCTTGATTACCGGCTTAGTGTTCCTTGTTGCCCTATGTATGTGCTTAAGGACAAACTAGTGTTGTCTACTCAGTATGCGTTTGCGGTAGCAATCGCTACAATACACCGGTCTACCAGCACGCTGACTTCGCGGTAGCAATCGCTGCAATACACTGGTCTACCAGCACGAGGTTGAAAGGGTACTTCGGTATCTTTGCCACAATCAGTGCATGTTGCCCGAAACATTTGGCGGCGGGTACCGTGGCTGTAGTTGCCATTTCCGTATCGTTCTGACTTCCTTGCCTGGCGGCATGGGGGGCAGCGCTTCGGCTCATTAGTATAACCCAAAGATTTGAAAAGCTCTTTTTCCTCAGCGCTGAAAGCGAAGGTATCCCCACAATCGGAACAGCAGATCGACTTATCCAAAAAATTCATTGGATGACCTCCTCTCTTCTAAATAGTTGGTTGAAGTTGGGGTCATCCGAAACTTGGATAAATCTAAAGTAATCTAACTAAGTACGCGATAACCTACACCGAAACCACTACTTCTACTATACACTAAAGGAGGTTCAATTACAAAAGACGGTACGGGTTCACCAGCAAGAAAGATTGCCATGACCAAATCCGAGGAGCTTCGGTTTGCTTAACACTGACCACATCACTTATTCTTTACTGCGGCATTATTGGTCGCGTAGCATTCCAAGATAAGTAGCCATCAGCCCTGGCAAGCAGGATTTACGTGGAGTAATACGGAGTGATATGATTGATTTGGCGAAAAGAATCATAACGCAAGAAGATGCGAATATTTAAGCGGTTACACGTTATTCAAGGAAAGGAGAAAACGATATGAAGCAAGATGCTGGATATATTCGCTGGTTTGAAGAAATCAAGATAGAAGATATTCCCATTGTTGGCGGTAAGAATGCCTCTCTAGGAGAGATGTACCGTGAACTTACAAGGCAGGGAATCAAAATTCCGAACGGGTTTGCCATAACTGCCGAGGCATACTGGTATGTAATAGAGTCAGCCGGAATTCTTGACGAACTCAAGGATGCCATGGTGGGTCTGGATAAGACTAACCTGGATGACCTTATGGAACGAGGGAAAAGCGCACGCGATTTGATTTTGAGCGCTGGCATCCCCGATGGCCTCTGGGCTGAAATAAGGACTGCCTATGATAAACTCTGCAAGGAGTACGGCCCGGACACAGATGTTGCGGTGCGTAGTTCAGCCACGGCAGAAGACCTTCCCACGGCCTCATTTGCCGGCCAGCAGGAGACTTACTTAAATATACGCGGATATCCCACCCTGAGGGAGGCATGTAGCAAGTGCCTTGCATCGCTCTTTACAAACAGGGCAATATCCTATCGTATTGATAACAACTTCGACCATTTTGAGGTAGCCCTTTCCATAGGTATTATGAAGATGGTACGCTCTGACCTGGCCACCAGCGGCGTGATGTTTACTATTGATACGGAGACGGGCTTCAGTGACGTCGTTTTTATCACAGCATCCTACGGGCTCGGAGAAAACATCGTCCAGGGAGCTGTTAACCCTGATGAGTACTATGTCTTCAAGCCGACATTGAGAAAAGGCTGCAGGGCTATAATCGGAAAATATCTTGGGGATAAGTCCATCAAAATGATTTACGGCATAAGTGACTCAAAAATTCTAACGCGAAACGTGGCAGTGCCAGAGGCGGACCGCAGACGGTTTTGTATTACAGACGATGATATCCTGACCCTGGCCAGCTATGCGCTTAAGATAGAAGACCACTATTCAGGAAAAACTGCAGAATCCCGACCAATGGATATCGAATGGGCAAAAGACGGGATAAGCGGCGACCTATTCATAGTCCAGGCCCGACCGGAAACGGTTGAGTCACAGAAAGCCATGGATGTCCTGGAAACATATCGCCTGGATAAGAAAGGCTCAATACTGGCGATAGGAAAACGTGTGGGTGGAAAGATTGCGAGTGGTAAAAGCCATATAATCCACGATGTAGCTTATCTTTCTTCGTTTAAACCTGGAGAGATACTCGTGTCAGACAGTACTAACCCAGACTGGGAACCGGTAATGAAAACTGCTGCTGCTATTGTAACCAACCGGGGAGGTAGGACCTGCCATGCGGCCATTGTCAGCCGCGAGCTTGGTATCCCAGCAGTGGTCGGCGCTGGCGATGCTACGGAAAAAATCCATACTGGACAGGAAGTTACGGTAAGCTGCGCAGAGGGCGATGCGGGTACAGTATATGAGGGAATTCTCCCGTTTCATGTTGAAAGGCTCAGCCTCAAGGACCTCCAGCGACCAAAAACAGAGATTATGATGAACCTCGGCAATCCCGAAGAAGCCTTTTCCCTCTCCAAGATCCCCAATAACGGTGTGGGTCTGGCACGTATGGAGTTTATTATCAACAGTTACATAAAGGTTCACCCTATGGCTCTCGTCCATCCAGAAAAGATGACTGATGAGGCAGAACGGAAACAATTAGACGACCTTACTTTCGGCTATGAAGATAAACAGGAATATTTTGTGGAAAAACTGGCTCAGGGTGTCGGGACTATCGCAGCAGCCTTCTATCCGAAACCTGTTATCGTACGCATGAGTGACTTCAAAACTAATGAATACGCCCATCTCATAGGGGGACACTACTTCGAACCGGTAGAAGAGAATCCCATGATAGGTTTTCGTGGTGCCTCTCGTTACTATGATGAACGATACAGGGAAGGCTTTGCACTGGAGTGCAGGGCGATGAAACGGGTTCGAGAGGAGATGGGATTGACCAATCTCGTCATTATGATCCCCTTTTGCCGGCGGGTGGATGAGGCTGAAAAAGTTCTGGCGGAGATGGCAAAAAGTGGCCTGAAACGGGGAGAAAATGGACTTCAGGTCTATATCATGTGCGAAATTCCAAATAATGCCATCCAAGTTGATGAATTCAGCAATCTATTTGATGGCTTTTCAATCGGCTCCAACGACCTGACTCAACTCGTTTTAGGGGTTGACCGTGACTCAGCACTGTTGGCCCACGATTTTGACGAGCGAGACCCTGGAGTAATGAAGATGATTTCTATGGCTATCCGAGGAGCGAGAAGGAACCAGCGCCATATTGGACTGTGCGGTCAGGCGCCAAGCGATTATCCTGAGTTTGCCGAATTTCTGGTGAAGGAAGGAATAAATTCAATATCTCTCAATCCCGACTCGGTGATGGGAAATACCCTCAAGGTGATAGAGATAGAAAAACAACTGTTTAAATAAATACCTCAAAGGAACAATAATAGCATTAATATGATGAAATGGCTCAGAATTTCACAAAAGCTGTCGAAGAATGCTACAGACAACGAGCAAAAAGGGAACACGTTATGGAGAAAAGTGGGTAATCAGGACGTTCCAGAGGCCACTACCTCCGAGCAAGTATGTTATCGGAGGAAGAACGCAGGACTCTATGGTGTGTGATGGCTGTATCATTAGCGGTGCCGTAGTGCAGCGATCTATACTATCACCAGGGGTAGTCGTGGAGAGAAATGCTTGGGTAGAGGAATCGGTTATATGTGATGATGTCGTTATCGAACCTGATGCCAGAGTAAGACGCGCCATTATCAACAAGGAAGCTAGAATCCAGAGGGGTGCATCCATCGGCTATGACCCTAAGGCAGATAAGAGGAGAGGCTGCACAATCTCAGATAACGGTGTAGTAGTCATTCCGAGAGGGATGGACATAGGACTAATCTAAGTTGGCCCCCAATTGAAAGCAAAATAACACATATTACGTTCAGTCCAGATCAATTATCAGACTGGCTTTATCTATCTCAGTTCTAAATGGTTGGCTGCGGCTGTTGGGTAACATTTCATCGAAATGGGTACCAATATGAATATCTACGGGGATGACTTGTTGCCTTGAGGAGTTCACCCCAGCAGCCTTACTATCACGGATTGAATGTCTGACTGTTCGCTAGCGTTTCAGTTTAAATAAAAAACACTGAGTGATTTTTACTCAGTGTTTAAATTTAGACCAAAAGATTTCGCTCGTTTTTCAAGATCTTCCCGAGATTCATCTTCCCAAGGAAGATATTCAAGTTCCTTTGGGCTTCGGAAGGCATAAAGCAAAAGATCAATTATTTCTTTCGAAGAATTACCGAGTCTGATGACCGTATCTTTTCTTACCGGGAAAACCTGGCCGGTAATAAGAGTTGGAACGTTTGGATAATAAACATTTATTAAGGTGAAAGTAGCTTTTTCTTCGCTTAATTTAACCTTTTCCTCTGAGAGCATCCAACCATAAGAAAGACAGGTTGGTGAGATTAAAAAGAGACAGGGATTCAGGTGAAGTAGTCGTTCAATAGTTATTATTTCGCCTGCTCCAAAAAAGAGGCCTAAAACTGGAATCTTGGAAAAAAACAACCTGAGTTTTGTTAATTTCAATGCCATTCCTGAAAAATAAACAATTAGTATGCCAAAAACGATGCCGAAACCGGAATAAAAAAACTTTTCTGGGAGAAAAACTAACAAAATTTCTCTTCCAAGCTCCTCTAAATTATTGAACAGAAAAACAATTATAAGAATCAACACTGCAATTGGAAGCCAAAAACCGAAACCAAACAATAGAAAAGTAATCTGATTTTTAACGAACTTTCTCACTTTCCCCCTCCTGGTCGTATTTTTGAGACTAATTAAGATTAGCATATTTCCAAATTATTCAAAATGCAGACCCTAATCAAACATTTATCGATTCAGTGTTAATTCCCAATCTTTTTATTCTTAGTGGACTGCACCCCTAGGGTTGGACAGAAAGGGTTAGGAGAGCCTGGCGGGGTACCTGTGTATTCCGTTCACTGAGCAGTTGCTCTTCAAAGTCATTGGGTGAGAGATAGCCCAACGCCGAGTGAAGCCTCTTTTGATTGTAGACCTCCTCGATGAAATAGGGAAGCCTTTCTATCACGTCCGCCATAGTCTCAGGGGTTCACTCCAATCCAATCTGACGGTTTGTGCAATGTATCGGTTCGCGTATGTTTGACAAAATCCAGACCAGAGGGTAGACTGAAATAGAAGCACAAAGGATAAAACAACACCTGAAATAACATTAGCTGTCGGAGGTAGTGTGAGGATGAAAGAAAAGGGCACAGCAATCACTAGATAATGTAGTGATTGCCAGTGCCCTTTTGGTTAAGAAAGGGGGTGAAGCGGACAGAAACTGACGTTGTGATATATGCTTTATCGGTCAATTATCGGGGTCGAGGAGGTGCTGCTGTGGGAGAAGCAGCGAAAAGCCATTATTAGAGCTTATAGGAGTTAGCAAAAATAAAAGAGGAGGTAATTAATTCATGAGGAAAACTTGGGGACTGGTCAGTTTCATATTGTTTTGCATAGGCCTGTTACTATCTGTTATTGGAGGTATAGCATTTCCCGCGAATCTCATCTTTTCAATGGTACTAGCAGTCTTGGGCCTTGTAATCGGGATTATCAGTGTTGTTTATGCCAAAGAAATTAGTAACTTGCATACCCTGCTTCTTGCTACTATAGCCTTGTTGGCAATGACAGCTGCCTTCACTCCCATTACGGTCCTGGACGTAGGCAAAGTCGCTACCAGTATGCTCGTGAACTTTGCTGCTCTGATGGCACCAGTAGCCCTTATCGCTGCAATATATGCACTGCTAAAAATAGGTATGGAGGGGTAAAAAGCCTTTAAAAAGTCTTAATTCAAATAAAGGCCAAATCCGGAACGGAGCGGGGGTAGTTTTTTGTTTGCTTAAGTATGAAATTCAAGAAGAAAGTACCAGCGAAGAAAGCGTATTAATTGGAACATTTGTCCATTCTGTTCAATCAAAAACATCTTCCTGTTGCTGAAAATGTGATTAAGCTTGGCACAAGCTTAGGTAGGTTAAGGGAAGGTAACGGAAGATAACATAATGAACTTAGAAGAGTCGGCTCAAGCGATCAGACGCAAAATGCGGCGGACGCTGAAATCACGCAGATCATAGGCCGACCGGCCGAAATGGGGCACGCGGGGAAATGTATAGCTGCTTACATTTTTGATATTAACCTTCAGCAGTCAGCATCACATAAAGGCATCGATGGTCGTTTTACCAGTGGAAAGCTTGCAGGAAAAAGCTTAAATATCGAGTGGTACGGCAAAGTGGAGGGGCTACTTGATATAACCCTTGAGAGGCTGCCTCATCTCCTAAGCTTCAATATGCTCGAGAGGTCACCGTTTTCATGACATCAGATTGTGCAATTCAAACACGAAAGTGGACCGCCCAGGTATGTTACTACTGTTGGCACAATGGACGCAGAATTTGCTTTAGCATATAATTCTTGTCAGTACTTGTTGGCCATTATGAGAGACAGTCATGGAAGAGAACGATGAGAGACCAAGAAGAACAATCACTAAAAGAGGTCAAGGAATCAGAGAAGCGCGCTACTGAGGAAGCTGGGCGACTAGCCAAAGAGCAGGTGAGAAGGAAAACCGATTTGGCTAGAGAAGAGGCGATTGGGAAGGATTTGAAAGCAAGGAAAACCAAGGAATCAGAGAAGCGCGCTACTGAGGAAGCTGGGCGACTAGCCAAAGAGCAG
>CAZTRR010000004.1:0-3320 GCA_964616785.1 uncultured Dehalococcoidales bacterium | reverse complement strand
GTGAGAAGGAAAACCGATTTGGCTAGGGAGCAGACGATAGCCGAGGCTCAGGAGGAGAGAAAGCTCAAGGCCAAAAAGCGACCGCCAGCATAAGCTAAAGAGGTATGGGCAATGAGATGAGTGGATGGGGTGTGAAGGTGGGAACACTTTCGGAAGGAGCTGAGAATATGAATGGCAAGGATCCCATGGTGGCTGCGCTACTGACTATGGCAGTGGTATCCAAAATGGAGCCAATACCTGCTATAGGGGAAGAGCCAAAGCTGGTTGTTGAGGGTGTTATTTACATTTACCAAGAAATTTGTAAGGGTCTTGAAACGGGGGCTTGACACTACCGTTGCATCAGCTCATCGTTTAGTGCAATCTCCGTACGCTAGAACCTAACCGACACGGCTTGTACGGTGGCAGGTCGCCGTTAAATCAAGACTATTGTTGTTGCTTTTTATCCGAAACCGAAGGCGGGATCCTAGCCAAAAAACACCTTTGCTATTCTATATGCGTTCTGATTCACGGTTTCTATCCCCTCTGCCACCTTATCTAAAGGGACGCTTGTTATCCTGTTTCCTTTTAGGCTTGTCGTCTGTCCATATTTCTTGTCTCTGACGAGCTCGACTGCTTTGACCCCAAAAGCTGTAGCTAAACTTCGGTCATAAGCTACAGGAGTTCCTCCTCTTTGAATATAGCCCAATGACGAGACCCTGGTATGCAGCCCTGTCTCTATCTCAATAAGTTCACCTAGAGCTTGCCCTACTCCCCCCAACCTATCTGGGTCTTCTGTCTTATCTGTACAAAATCTAGGCTTAAATATTGTTTTTCCTTCTAACTCTACCCCCTCTGCCACCACTACAATGCTAAAGTTAATACCCCTTTTGTTTGGTGCCTCCAGCATTCGGCAGAGTTCTTCTATGTTCTTTTCATCCATGGGTATCTCAGGAATTAAGATCGCATCTGCCCCATTAGCCATGCCGGCATAGGTAGCAATCCACCCAGTACAGCGCCCCATCACCTCAAGTATCATGACCGGATGGTGGCTTGCAGCAGTTGAACGAAGCCTATCCAGTGCATCAGCTGCAATTTGAACAGCAGTCTGAAATCCTATCGCGAAATCGGTTTCCCTGACATCATTATCAATAGTCTTCGGTATTCCAACCACAGGAAGACCCATTTCGAACAGGCGGCTGGTTACACTTAAGGTACCTTCACCACCCAGCACAACTAATGCGCTTAATCCCAATTCTCCAAATGTATCAAGGACTCGTTGGGGCCCATTTTCAATTAGGAAGGGGCTTGTTCTGGATGCGCCAAGAATTGTTCCACCTCTATCGATTATACCTGAAGTTTTGAACCCATCCAATATCTCGCTTTTATTAAAAATCAGACCCTCCCAACCATCCCGAAGGCCCACTACCTGACAATCCATATGGCATAAGGGGTATGCCTAGAGCATCGGCTCTGGGCGCGATTGGAGCCGATGCCCCAATCTACCCGAGGCAAAATGTTTCTACCCTTGCCGATGTCAATGTTTAGTTAATTGCCATAAAGGTTGCACCAGCAGGGGTTCGGCGAGGCTAAAGCCTCGCAACTACATGTCGTTGTTTGGCCGGTGCTATAATGAAAGCCCAAATGAATTATCGCCACGCCGAAGCCTATATCTTTGGTTTTACCGACTACGAGAAGACTCCAGGCATTGCCTATACCTCGGCCAATTATGACCTCAGGCGGATGGAGAAGTTGTTGTGGCCGCTGGGCAACCCACACTTGGGAGCAAGAACAGTTCACATCGCCGGTACCAAGGGGAAGGGCAGCACAGCAGCCATGATCGCTCAAGTGCTCATCGCCGCTGGCTACAGAACAGGCCTATTTACTTCCCCCCACCTCCACACCCTGAGAGAACGCATCAGGGTTAGTGGGACTATGATTTCCGAGGCTGACTTTGCCGCATTGGTCACAGAACTCAGACCAATCGTCGAGCGGGTCAATCAGGAGGCAGCTTATGGCGAACTGACCACTTTCGAGATATTGGCAGCCGTTGTCTTCACCTACTTCAACAAGAGCCAGGTTGATTTTCAGGTACTTGAGGTAGGCTTGGGAGGCAGGCTTGATGCCACCAACGTGGCTAAAGCCGACGTCTGTGTTGTTACTTCTCTCAGCCTTGACCATACTGCAATCCTGGGTCGTAGCATTGCCAAAATAGCCGCCGAGAAGGCGGGCATAATCAAGCCTGGATGCATAGTAGTAAGCTCTCCACAGGTGAAGGAAGCTGCCAAGGTAATTGAGGAAGTCTGTGCTCAACGAGGTGCAAGATTGATTCAAGTCGGCAGGGATGTCACATGGCAGAGGACGGGAGGGAACCTGTACCAGCAATCAGTAACAGTCCAGGGCACAACCAACAAATATGAACTGATTGTTCCTCTGCTTGGCGACTATCAACTGGAGAATACGGCCACGGCTGTGGCAGCTTTGGAAACGTTAGCTTACCTCGGAACCATCATCTCCAGCCGAGAGATGGCCGAAGGATTCAGCCAGGTGGTCTGGCCCGGCAGGCTTCAGATTCTGAGCCGTGAGCCCACCGTGGTGGTTGACGGAGCTCACAATGCGTATTCCATGGGGAAATTGATTGAGGCCATCAAGGAGTACTTTGAGTACGAGGAGTGTTTCATTATCTTCGGAACCTCCAGCGACAAAGACGCCTCCGGGATGGCGCAAGAACTGAAGCCTTTTGCCGATGAGATTACGATTACCAGCTCTTCTCATCCCAGGGCGGCATCTACGTCGATACTAGCTGATGAGTTCGCCAACCTGGGAATACGAGTAAAGGTAGCTGATAACGTTTCAGCGGCTTTATCTCAGACCTTGGCTGCAGCCAACAAGAGGGACCTTATCTTAGTTACAGGCTCTCTTTTCGTCGTAGCTGAGGCAATAGACTACGGCACAAGAGCAGCCAGACCAGAAGTCAGCCGGAGGCAGCAACACCCGCCGAAGTAGCCGCTTCTTCAGGCAGCATTTCGGCGAGAAGTCGTTGTAATGCCATTGTATGGCTGCAAAGCCCCCACTGAGCAAAGAAGTGACAGGTGCAGTGCCATTTACCAGCCTTATAGCTAACAGCATAGCGGCTATGCTCACCCCGGAAATCAGCGGTGAACTCCGACAAAGTGACACGTCCGGGCTCTTCAGCGTAGCGTTTGGCTTTTTCAATCTTGCCAATAAGACTGGACTTCATCACAATACGCCCGCAAACAAGTATACAGCGGAGTGCTCAAGAAGTCCACTTAGCTGTTTCGCCTTGCCTTTGCTCCAGACTGCGACTAAAATAGAAGGGCTTT
>CAZTRR010000003.1:0-46304 GCA_964616785.1 uncultured Dehalococcoidales bacterium | reverse complement strand
ATTTTCCAGGAGATGGCATTATAGTGGCCCGCGGCAGCGTTTTTCACTTCATCCAAGAGGATAGGTGGAGCGTTTTCGCCACCCTTCGCCAGGTCTACGGTATAAGTTTTGGGAAGACTGACTTTGACCTTACCTTTAACGTCAGCACCCGAGTGGGGGTCATACGGCGGATCAGTCTGATAGGCAGTGACATCAGCCAGACTAATGTACACGTGGTCAAAGTTGATGCTCCAGCCGTCCTTGGAAACAAAGCCCTCACGGACGAAATCCTCACCGTTGGCGTAAAACTGAAGCGTTCCCGTCGCTCCCTTGCCCCCAGCACAACCCACGAGCATGATACCGGCAGCGAACAATCCAGTCATGGCTAGAACAAGCATTGGTTTTCTCATTGAAATCCTCCCACAAAAAGTCTTGAGTTTCCTCTCATCAAATCCACTCTTCTCCCAGTTGGTCGGAACTCGTTGCACCTGCAACTAGTTGCAGTACAAGGCAAAAATAAAAAGCCACCACGGTCACCTACCTACACATACATCAGTCCATTACACCTCCTGCAAGTTATTTCTGGCAAGGAGCACAAAGGCCGAAAACAGCCAGATGTTTCAAGTCGGCCTTAAATTGGTAATCACGAAGTATGCTATCTTCCAATGGAGCTAGTGCAGACTCAGGCAAATCGATTATCCTGCCGCATTTGTGGCACACAAGGTGATGATGATGTCCCTTTTCGGCAGGGTGATATCGGACACGTCCGTCACCCAAGGCGATTTCAGTAACCAGGCCAAGTTCCTTCAGCAACTCCAGCGTCCGGTAAACCGTGGAAATATTGGCATAGCGATACTTGGCGCAAACCTGGACATAGATCTCCTCAGCACTGATATGCTCGTCACCACTGTGAAGAGCCTCAATGACCATCATTCTCTGTGGCGTTAACCGATAGCCCTCTTCTCGAAGCGCCTCAGTGCAGCTCATCCTGAATAGAGGATAACACAACCCAGGTGCAATTGCAACTGGTTGCGAATGCAACTAGTTGAGTTTCTCAGCTTTGTCCTTGCTATCCAGCGCAATGGTAACCGGCCCGTCGTTGTGGATTTCGACCAACATGTGTTGTTGGAAACGGCCTGTCTCCACATTAAGCCCGCTGTCACGCACTCGGCCGGCAAAGAGATTAAACAAAACCTCGGCCTGCTCTGGGGGTGCCGCACCTGCAAAGCTGGGGCGCCGCCCCTTTCGCGCATCAGCCAGAAGAGTAAACTGGCTAATGATTAAGAGCTCGCCTTTGGTTTCCAGCGCCGAGAGATTGAATTTGCTGGCTTCGTCAGAGAAGATACGAAGATTGACTATTTTGTCGGCCAGGTAGTCAGCGTCTCTCTCCGTATCTCCCTGAGCCACACCAATCAAGACAACCAAACCTCGACCGATTTTGCCTACCACTTCGCCACCTACACTTACCGATGCTCGGGTGACTCGCTGCAGTAAGGCTTTCACAATACCTGCGTCTCCATAATATGATGAGCGCCATCCTGCTCCATCTCAATGTCATCGTTGACCGAAAGCCTGAGGCTGCTCAAATTGCATCCCTTCCCTATCGATCATTATAGCACGTTCAGACTTCTTGCCAGCGCGAGCGTGCCATATCTAGTGGGTGCGTTGGCCGTCGCAGCCGTGGCCCTCGTGGCCAGGCATGAGCATTCGCCGGTGATTAAGCGCCTGTGCCAATACGAAACATACATGCTAGTCCAAGTCAAGTTGACAATAATATGGCAATACGGCAATCAACCCAACAGAAGCGGAGAAGACTGCAAGAACCATGACGGACCTGATTGCGGCGTGCATCCCAAGAGCGAATTGACAGTCAAAGGTTGATAGGGTAGAATGACTTTCGCGGTGACGAGTATGGAGGGACAGTCATGATAGAGATGACGATTGATAGCATTCGCGTGAGCATGGTCAATTATCAGCATGTGGTGATTCTGAAAGAGAAGGAATCAGACCGCTATCTACCTATATGGATTGGCCCGGCAGAGGCGGACGCCATCTCAGTGAAATTGCAGAATATGGACATGGCTCGCCCCTTGACTCATGACTTGTTGAACTCTGTAATTGACACCCTGGGAGCTGCGGTCAACCTTATCGTGGTCAATGATCTCCACAACGATACCTTCTATGCCAAGATAGTCCTCAGCACCAATGGCAAGCAACTGGAAATCGACTCCCGTCCCAGCGACGCGATTGCCTTGGCAGTAAGAGTAACAGCGCCTATCTATGTTGAGGAATCGGTCTTGGATAAGGCTGGCATCATACTCGACCGAGAAACGGGGAAACCTATCCCTGCAGACACGGATACTACATCGCCAAAAGGCAAAGTTGATGAGCAGGAATTGAAGAAGCTCTCGGCTTTCTATGACTTCATTAACACCCTTGACTTGGACGATCTCGGCAAGCACAAGTCCTGACCAAGCACACGAGAATTGTGAACGATGAATGAACGGTTTATCAGGAAGTTGATGTCCACGATCAAGTGCGGTGTTTGTGGAGAGCGCTACGAGGCGACCAACATCAAAGTCTTGGGGTACCGAGACGACGTATGGTTTCTAAATGTGGCCTGCTCGGCTTGCCAGAGTCGGGCTTTGGTTGCTGCTACTATCAAGGAAGGCAAATCCTTGAAGGCTATCACTGACCTTACCGAAACGGAGGTAACTGACTCTGCCAAAACCAGTGCAATCAGCGGCGACGACATCCTAGATTTACACAGCTTCCTCCGGGATTTTGACGGAGATTTCGCTACGCTCTTCAGCCAGAAGTGAGATGGCGAGACACAGGATTTCTGTGTATGAGCAGCTAGCTTAAGAATACCGTCGTTTGGGGATTCGTTTCTCGGAGAAGAAGGTTAATCGGGCTAGCACGTCATCTTGGTTCAAAAGGAAACGCACGGTATAGTGCAACCGGTTAAACCCAACAAACCAACATCCAGGCAATGGATGCGGCCCCTCTGGTTTCTTCTTACAGTCGGCTGGTACGTAGCTTTGAGCCTTATCATACCGACCGTGATTGGTTTTTGGCTTGATCGCCCGGAACAGTTCGACAGCCATCCGTTGCTGACCCTCGTTGGATTCGGTTTGGGAACAGTAGCTGCCTTTTACGGTCTTTACCGTATGCTACGCCAGTTCTACTCTGAGCAAAAAGGGCAAATGAAGGACACGGAACCGGAGTAATGCCTAACAAGATGGGCTGTGGCTGCTCCACTAGTCTGATGGTCTGGGTAGGTATTGTCCTTCTAGCTCTCTTCCTCACTGGGATAATGGTGGGTCCATTGGGCTCCAGCATACTAGGTATTGAAACCCCCAGCATTCTCAACGTCACCAAACCGCATGTCAAGCTTCCCTCGGAAGGGGTACTCCACGTTAGTGGCTTTGCCATCACCAATACTCTCATTGCTTCCTGGCTTACCATGGTCGTATTAGTTGGCCTCTTTTTTGCCTGCACCCGTAGAATGAAATTCATTCCAGGCAGGCTCCAGAGCCTGGCCGAAATGGTCGTAGAGACGCTGCTCAATTTCATTGAAGGTGCAGCGGGAAGAGAACACGCTCGCATTCTTTTCCCGATGGTCGCCACTATCTTTCTCTATGTTTTGGCCAATGCATATCTGGCTCTTTTGCCTGTCTATGGCACCATAGGTGTCACCGAAAATGGCGGTACCTTTGTGCCCCTACTTAGGGCGGCGGGTACTGATGTCAACGTACCTCTGTCTATCGCCGTAATGTCATTTGTCTCCGTTGAATATTGGGGGCTACGCTCAGTAGGCTTTCGGCGCTATCTAAACACCTTTTTCAATGTTGGCCAACTACGTGATGGTGTCGCGAGTTTGTTCAAGGGGAAGATTCGACCTGCCGTCATGGGAATCATGTTTGGCTTCATCAATCTATTTGTAGGTGTCTTGGAAATATTCAGCCATTTCATACGAATCATTAGCTTCACCTTTCGTCTCTTTGGCAACATGACAGCTGGTGAGATACTGCTGCTGGTTGTCTGTTTTTTGGTCCCCTTCATAGCCACCATCCCGTTCTACGGCTTGGAACTGCTTATCGGGTTTATCCAGGCCCTCATCTTTGCTGGGCTGACCTTGGTATTCGGCATTGTCGCGTTAACTCCCCACGCTGAGGAGGAACATAACTGAAAGGAGGAGAATGGCAAATGGAAGTAGAAGCAATGAAGATGCTGGCAGTGGGACTCACTGCAGGGTTGGGATTCCTCGGGCCAGGACTAGCCTTAGGCTTAATTGGCTACGGTGCTATGCAAGCCTTGGGGCGTAACCCTGAAGCCAGGGGGCCAATCTTGACCAACATGATCCTGATCGGTGCTCTAGCCGAAGCTATCGGAATCTACGCGCTGATAACGGCAATAATTCTAGCCATAGTAGTATAGATTCCACCGCAAGGGAGGAATGACCTATGAACGATGGTGATTTGCCAGTTTCATTCGGCATTAGTGGTGAGGTAGTGATAATTGGCTTATTTGTATTCGCCGGGCTTTTCGTCACTGCGTTCATTGCTGGTTGACTTGTGCTGCCAGCGATAGGCTGAAAGTCAAATACAACGACACTAATGGAGTAGCATGGAAGGTCTTGGAATTAATCTACCGCTGTTAGTGACATTCGTCATTAACTTCATAATTCTCTTTGCACTGCTGAGCGTAGTCTTGTACAAACCCGTGCTTAAGATGCTTGATGAGCGGCAAGCCAGGATAAAAGAAAGCATGGAACAAGCTGAACAGATCAAGGAGCAGGCGGCACGCAGTGAAGAGCAAATACAAGCCGCCTTGGAGACTGCCCGCAAAGAGGGCCAGACGATAGTAGCCCAGGCAGCACAAATAGGGGAGAAGCTCAGAGAAGAGGCCGCGGAAACGGCACGTAAAGAAGCCGAGGCCTTGATTGGCAAAGCTCGAACTGAAATAGAACTGGAACGGGACAAGGCTATTGATGACCTGCGTGCGGATTTCGCAGATATAGCCGTACTTGCCGCGGAAAAGGTCATAAAAGAAAGCCTGGACAGTAAGAAACACCGCAAACTCATTGATGAAGTGCTAGACGAAAGTACAACGTTCAAGCGAAATTAGAAGGCTAATCTAACATGACGACTTCAACTTCTGCAAAACGTTATGCTCAGGCCGCATTTGAAATTGCTCGTGAGAAAAACAGGTTAGACGAGTGGAGGTCTGATACTAGAAGGGTTGCCGAGTTGATGAAAGACCCGGAGGTTACCGACTTGTTGGAAAACCCGAGACTATCATTTGACCTGAAAGCTAAGCTTGCTAAAGAAAAACTGGGTAGAATGAATCAGCTCGCCCTGAACTTCTGTTACCTGCTGATCGCCAAGGGCAGGTTTAGAAGCGCGGAGCAGATCGCTGATGAATACGATCGCTTGCTAGATGATTCCCGCGGTATCAAACACGCGGATGTTACCACAGCCATACCTACTGAAGCTGGTGATAAGGGAAAGCTTGAAGGTAGGCTTCAAGCCATGGTGGGAAAGAAAGTAGTCGTTAACCTTCACGTTGACCCCACGATCCTGGGTGGTATGGTTGTAAGGATCGACGGGAAACTTATTGACGGCAGCGTGCGCAGCAAATTGGGTGCGCTGAAGAGAAGCCTAGTTGAAACCAAAACATCAGGTCCTGCAAGGGGGTGAGTGATATGACAACCGGGAGACGAGATATAGTCTCAGTAATTAAGGAACAAATTGAGCACTTCGGCACTACCGTGACCATGGTAGACATAGGAACAGTGGTCGAGGTGGGAGACGGCGTCGCCCGAATTCACGGACTACGAGGCGCCAAGTATAGTGAATTGCTTGCGTTCCCCAACGGCATTATGGGACTGGCCCTGAATTTAGAAGAAGACAATGTTGCGGCAGTTGTCCTTGGCGACTACAGTCACATAAGAGAAGGAGACGAAGTTCATTGTACAGGCCGCGTGGTTGAAGTACCCGTCGGCGCAGAGCTCATAGGACGTGTGATCAGTCCTATCGGCGAACCGCTGGACGGTCTCGGGCCGATTAAAACGACAAGAACCAGACCTGTTGAGCGTGTTGCACCAAACGTTGTGGACAGGCAACCTGTCAAGACTCCGGTACATACTGGAATAAAAACGGTGGACAGCCTTATTCCGATAGGCCGTGGACAGCGGGAATTGATAATTGGTGACCGGTCTATTGGCAAATCGGCTATCGCCATAGATACCATCATCAGTCAGAAGGGCGGTGACCTCATCTGCATATATGTTGCAATTGGACAGAAAACGTCAAAGGTAGCGCAAGTGATTGATACCTTCAAGAAGTATGGAGCTATGGAACACACGGTAGTCGTCGTTGCCAATGCTTCAGACCCGGCGCCACTGCAATATCTGGCTCCTTACTCCGGTTGTGCTGTTGGCGAAGAATTCATGGAACAGGGGCAGGATGCCCTAGTTGTCTATGATGACTTGACCAAGCATGCCTGGGCGTACCGGCAGATATCCTTGATACTCCGACGTCCCCCAGGCCGAGAAGCCTACCCGGGTGATGTCTTCTACCTTCACAGCCGCCTACTGGAACGTGCTGCCAAGTTGTCGGATGAAAAAGGCGGTGGCTCTCTTACCGCCCTGCCGATTATTGAAGTGCAAGCCGGTGATTTGGCCGCCTACATTCCCACGAATGTTATCTCCATCACTGACGGGCAAATCTATCTCGAAACAGACCTGTTTAACAGTGGTGTTCGTCCAGCACTCAATGCTGGCTTATCAGTATCCCGCGTTGGCGGCAACGCCCAGACCAGAGCAATGAGGCAAGTGGCTGGCAAGTTGAGGCTGACCATGGCTCAATACCGTGAACTGGCTACCTTTGCCCAATTCGGCACTTCCGACTTAGACAAAGCTACTCGGGCTCAGCTGGAACTTGGCCGGCGTGTCACCGAGGTACTGAAACAACCCCAACATGCGCCGATGCCACTGGATAAGGAGATTATGATACTCTATGCCGTAACCAACGGCTTCTTGGACGATGTGCCGGTAGCAAGTGTCGCTGACTTTGAGCAGAACTTCCACCGTTTTATGGAAACTAACCATCCCGAGATAGCAAAAAGCATCACTGCCGACGAAACGATTAAGCCGGAGACCGAAGCCGATTTGCAGAAAGCCATCACGGAGTTCAAGCAAAGCGTAGCCTACTGAGGAACATTTAATGATTAACCCACGTCTTCTTCGTCGACGTATCCGTAGTATCCAGAGCACAGCCAAAATCACACGGGCCATGGAGATGATTGCCACGGCCAGAATGAAGCGGGCGCAAGATCAGGCGCTGGCAGGGCGGCCTTATAGCGACAAAATCAGCCAGGTGATATCAGACCTCGCTGTGCAGTCCGCAAGCGACGGTGCCTTACACCCATTGCTGGAATCGAGACAAGTGAAGAGAGTAGCTATAGTACACATCACGTCAGACAGGGGGCTTTGCGGTGGCCTCAATACAAATATCAACCGGCATACAGGCAGTTTCATAGTGGAGCAATCTGTGCCGGTGAGCCTCATCACCATTGGCAGCAAAGGACGAGATTTCATGCGCCGTGCTCATCGCGAGATTCGTGCTGAATTCACCAAGATAAGCGAGCGACCTACTCTGCTCGAAACACTACCTATCTCGTACATTATCATCGATGACTACACCGGAGGTCTTATCGACCGCGTGTATCTCGCCTATTCCAAATTCGTTAATGTGATGCTGCAAACGCCAATGTTGGAGCTGCTATTGCCGGTGGAACCAGCAATAATCCCCAAAGCTGAAAGTACAGACTACATCTACGAACCTGATGCCCAACATGTTCTCAGCGAGCTGCTTCCACGCTTCGTGGAAATGAGAGTTTACCACGCTATACTCGAAGCTATCGCCAGCGAGCAATCGGCTCGTATGATAGCTATGCGCAACGCCACCGAGAATGCCAACGAATTGATTGCAGATTTGACGCTGAGCCTGAACAAGGCACGTCAAGACATGATCACCAAGGAACTCCTGGATATCACAGGTGGCGTTGAGGTCTTACGATAGATGGAGGTGTGATTTTGGCGAAAGGTAGAGTACTACAAGTAATTGGCACGGTAGTCGATGTTGAGTTTCCACAAGAGGCGCTACCGCAAATCTACAATGCTATTGAAATCAACCAAGACGGTAAGAGAATCGTTCTTGAAGCCGAGCAACACATCGGCAATAACTGGGTACGCTGTCTGGCCCTTTGCCCCACTGATGGATTGGCAAGAGGAACTGAGGCAATCGATACAGGTGCCCCCATAGCTGTACCCGTGGGAAGAGCCACATTGGGGCGTCTTTTCAATGTTTTCGGCGAACCACTGGATGGTCTAGGGGCAGTCGATGCCAAGGAGCACTCGCCAATACACCGTCTACCGCCTGCGCTTGAAGAGCAGGAGACGACCACTCAAATGCTGGAAACAGGCCTCAAGGTTATTGACCTGATCACTCCATTTACCAGAGGCGGCAAGATCGGTGCTTACGGCGGCGCCGGTGTGGGCAAGACGGTCATTATAATGGAATTGATCCATAATATCGCCACCGAGCACGGCGGTTTTTCCGTGTTCGCTGGCGTTGGCGAGAGGTCAAGAGAGGGTAATGACCTCTGGCGTGAAATGAAGGAATCCGGGGTTATAGACAAGACCATGATGGTGTTCGGACAAATGAATGAGCCACCCGGAGTTCGAGCCCGTGTTGGCTTGACTGGTGTGACTATGGCCGAGTATTTCCGCGAAACAGAAGGGCAGGATGTACTTCTGTTCATTGACAACATCTACCGCCATATCCTGGCCAATATGGAAGTGTCGGCACTCTTGGGTCGCATGCCCTCAGCAGTGGGCTACCAGCCTACACTAGGCACGGATGTCGGCGAACTGGAGGAGAGAATCACGTCTACCAAGAGAGGGTCAATTACATCATTTCAAGCTATCTATGTGCCGGCTGATGACTATACTGACCCTGGCATCGTCACCACTTTTGGGCATCTTGACGGCGTCATTTCGCTGGAACGTTCCATAGCCGAGATGGGTATCTACCCGGCGGTTGATGCGCTCACTTCTACCTCGCGTATACTTGATCCGCAGGTTGTTGGTGAAGAGCATTATCAAGTTGCCCGCGGTGTGCAACAGGTTCTCCAGCGCTATAAAGACCTTCAGGATGTAATTGCAATCCTAGGAATGGAAGAGCTGAGCGAGGAGGACAAGACAACCGTAAATAGAGCACGCCGCATCCAGAGATTCCTTTCGCAGCCAATGTTTGTTGCTGAAGCCTTCACAGGTACTAAAGGCAAATACGTCCCTATCAAAGAGACAGTCCGAGGTTTCAAAGAGATCCTTGAAGGCAAACACGATGCTCTTCCCGAATCTGCCTTCTATATGGTGGGTAACATAGATGAAGCGGTAGCCAAAGCCGAGGGCACCGAGGAAGAATGATGGCAACTCTAAGGCTCGAGATTATTACTGCTGAGCGCCAGGTTTTCGCCGATGATGTCGATGTCATAGTTGCCCCAGGCATCGAGGGAGAGCTAGGCATATTGCCTCATCATGCGCCTTTGATGACTATGCTCGAACCAGGCGAACTCCTCATCAGAAAGGACAACGAGGAAACATATATGGCCATCAGCGGCGGTTTTTTCGAGGTGCGCCCAGACAAGGTGATAGTTCTGGCCGATGCCTGCGAGCGCTCGGACGAAATAGATATCGCCCGCGCTGAAGAGGCTAAACGGCGTGCCGAGGAAAGGATCAGAACTCATGCTCTGCCGATGGATGACGCCCGAGCCGAAGCCGCGCTCCGTCGCTCTCTCATCCGTCTTAGAGTGGCTGAAAAAAGGCGGCGGAAATCCAAACGACCGCCGTAGCTACGACCTAACTTGCTAGGTAGCAGCCTTTTGTCTAAAGTGAAGAGGCCTGCAGCAATCACGCTGCAGGCCTCTTGCTACCTACCAGCCCACTTACACTATTTCGAGTCTAACCCGAACGCCTTCTTTAGTAGCTGTCACGCGAAGTAAGGTCCGCATTGCCTCAGCAACACGGCCCTGTCTACCGATAACTCTCCCCTTATCATCTTCCGCAACTTCCAGTTTCACTACGACCTGGTCATCATCAGCCTCTTCAGTAACCTTTACCTCGTCCGGTGCCCTCACGATGGCTTTGGCAATATATTCTATCAAGTCTTTCATTGTGGAGTCTCCTCAGTAGTTGATTTGGTTTTCACTGTGGTCTTCCGTGTTGCTGGCTTTGACCTTTTTGCAGACTTTGGTGTAAGCTTCTCCGTGATACCTGCTTTAGATAGCAACCTCGCTACAGTATCTGTCGGCTGAGCCCCACGCTTCAGCCATCCCAGCGCTTTCTCCTCATCTATCGCAAAGGCCTCCGGGTCAGTTAGCGGATTGTAGTGCCCGATAATCTCGATAAAAGCGCCGTCACGCGGTGACCGAGAATCAGCTACCACCACTCGATACATCGGCCTGTTCTTGGCACCTACCCGTCTCAGTCTTATCTTTACCATGATTCCCCGCTTAGGTTAAGCCCCTTTCAAAGTTCTTGGTGGCTATTATGCACCAAGTAACCGTACCTGTCAATAGCGAAGTGTGCGGTGTCCAGGACATACTATACGGTTTCTGAACCACGGGTATGTTGAATATATCGAAAGGCCGACGAGAAAGGCATAGCGTTTGACACTACTCGGAAAAGCCATGAATGTTGCCACCAGGGACCATACCAATTATAATCAGAGATATGGAAGTGCGACAATTACACAGTTGGCAAATAAGCGTCGCCCAAGCTCAAGACATCCAACGGAGGCTGGCAAGCCAGGTATCCCGGAAAAACGAAGTCGCTATCCCGCATCTTATTGCCGGTGTCGACATATCAGCACCAGATTCCACAGGGATGGCCCGTGCAGCAGCAGTTGTCCTTAGTTACCCCGGGCTCGAAATTGTCGAAGTCGCGATAGCTGAAGACAAACTCGGCTTTCCTTATATACCTGGGCTGCTGTCCTTCAGGGAAGCCCCATTAGTGATAGCTGCTTGCCAGAAACTGTCCACGAATCCCAACCTTGTTCTTGTAGATGGCCAAGGAATTGCGCACCCTAGGCGCTTCGGGCTCGCCTCACATCTGGGCCTTCTTCTTGATACACCTACTATAGGCTGTGCCAAGTCCCGCCTGTGCGGCAGACACGAATCGCCAGACATTGAAGCTGGGGCTTATGCTAAGCTTACCCACAATGGCGAGGTTATTGGGGTCGCTCTGAGAACCAAGATTCAGGTGAGTCCTATTTATGTCTCCATCGGTCATAGAATTGATCTGCCTACAGCCATAGGCTGGACGATGCAATGTTGCCGAGGTTATCGGCTTCCTGAGCCGTCCCGATTGGCTCATCTCGCTGCCGGCGGTAAACTGACGACCACGCATGACACCGCCCAGCAGAGATTGCTCATTTAGCATCCAGCCCAGGCTGTGAGAAACAGGAGTTGACATGCAAGAGCAGAAAGACAAATTGGAAGGTTTGCACCGCCGAATCACAGACGTAATGGTGCATCTTTGACATAGCTGGCAAGGAAAAGGAAATCGCCAGATTAGAAGCCGAGACCACCCATCCCGACTTCTGGCTTGACCCGGCCAAAGCGCAATCTACCATGCGTAACTTAAGAGCCGCTGAAAACGTGGTCCAGACCTGGCGTCAGTTAGAGAACGAGGTTTCTGAACTTCATGATATGGCAACCTTGGCAATTGAAGAAGATGATCAGTCGCTTCAAGAAGAGCTGCAAGGCGAGACAGACAAGATAGCCTCCAAATTGGACGAGTTGGAAGTCCGCCTGACCCTGAGCGATGAATACGATTCCAGAGACGCCATTTTGGCCTTGCACGCGGGCGCGGGTGGTACCGAGTCTCAAGATTGGGCAGAAATGCTCCTGAGGATGTACCTACGATGGGCAGAGCAGCACGGGTATCAAGCCGAAATACTGGACACCTCGCCCGCTGAAGAAGCCGGAATTAAGAGTGCCACCGTGGAAGTCAAAGGGAACTGTGCGTACGGATATCTCAAATCTGAGCACGGGGTTCACCGTCTGGTTCGTTTGTCACCGTTCGACTCCGACCATGCGCGGCATACCTCCTTTGTTCTGGTTGAAGTTCTACCTGAAGCCCAAGAGGAGACAGACATAGAAATGAGTCCTGACGAGTTGCGAATTGACACTTTCAGGTCAAGCGGCCCTGGTGGACAGCATATGCAGAAAAGCAGCAGTGCAGTTAGAATAACCCATATTCCCACCGGCCTGGTGGTCGCCTGTCAAAGCCAGCGCTCACAGTTTCAGAACAAGGAAAGCGCTATGAAAGTCCTTTATGCTCGTCTTCTTCAGCTGGAGCGCAACAGAAGACAGGCTGAAAAAGCCAAGCTCAAGGGAAAACGAATTGAAGCTGGCTGGGGCAACCAAATCCGAAGCTACGTCCTCCATCCCTACAAAATGGTAAAGGACCACCGTACCAACCATGAAACCGGCAATGTTGCTGCTGTCCTAAATGGAGAGCTTGATGAGTTCATCACCGCCTACCTGCGGTCGAAAGTGGGAGAAGAAGAATGATTAAGCGGTTTCTTCTCATAGTCCTGATTGCCGTTCTGCTTGTTACTCCAACCGCCGCCTACGGGCAACAGGAGATTTCAGTACTTGACAGCACTGCTGGGGTGTTCTTTCCTTCTGCCCTAATCTTCAAGATCGAAGCTCAGAGCCCGAGCGATATTACCAGGATTCGCCTTCACTACCAAGTTGATAGGATGAACTACGCCCGAGTTATTAGCGAAGCTTGGCCTGATTTCACTCCGGCACCCAAAGTGGAGGCACAATGGACGTGGGATATGAGAAGAGCCAGTCTACCATCTGGAGCAACAGTCCAATACTGGTGGACAATCGAAGACAAGGCTGGGAACAAGCTGATAACGCCTGTAGATGTGGTTCGCTTTGAGGACCTTAGGTACTCATGGCAGACTCTGGCTGAAGGGCAACTGAACCTCTTCTGGTATGAAGGGAGTCGCTCTTTTGCAGAGGAGCTGATGGCCGCTGCTCAAGAAGCGCTGGAGAGGCTAGCTGAGGATACCGGTGTCTATCCTGAAAAGCCGATCGACATTTATATTTACGCAGACAGTAAAGACCTGCGAGGCGCCATGATTTTCCCACGAGAATGGACCGGTGGCGTTGCTTTCACTGAATACGGCATTATCGCCATTGGTGTTTCAGAGAAACAGCTAGACTGGGGCAAAAGAGCCTTGGCTCATGAACTGGGCCATTGTGTAACCCACCAGATGACTTTCAGCCCCTATGGAGCTATCCTGCCCACCTGGCTAGATGAAGGATTAGCCATGCACGCCGAGGGTGAACTCGATCCCTACCTTGAATCATGGCTCGAAGGGGCGATCTCTAAGCAGAGGCTCATTTCAGTACGCAGTTTGTCCAGCCCGTTTTCAGCCAAAGCTGAGGAGGCATATCTGTCCTACGCTGAAAGCCAGAGCCTGGTTGCATTCCTCCTGCGAGAGTATGGCGGAGACAAGATGCTCCGTCTGCTAACCTTGCTGCGAGACGGTAGTAGCTGCGATGACGCCTTGACTGAGATCTACGGTTTCGACCAGGATGGGCTCGACGAGCTATGGCGAGAATACGTAACCAGCCGAGCACAGTCCGAATCTAAGCTTGGCCGTGTACCTCCATGGAGAATTGGACAGAGGGAGACTTTTTGGGATGAACTGCTGCGTAAGGCGCTAACCTCGAAAGCATCAATCGTACTCGTGGGGGCCATCAGTTGAAGAGGTCTTTTACCATTCACGACCTACCTCTTTCAGAACGGCCTCGGGAGAGACTTGCAAAGCTTGGGGTTGAAGCCCTCTCTGTTCCAGAAATCCTGGCCGTAATCCTGGGGCGAGGAAGCAAGGACGAGTCAGTAATGGCCATCGCTCACGCGCTGTTAAGCACGTTCGGCAATCTCAAGAACATTGCCGCTGCCTCCATGCAAGAGCTAACCGAAATAAAAGGCGTGGGCCCGGCCAAAGCGGCCCAGATTAAGGCTGCCTTTGAGCTGGGCAAACGGCTAGAGAATTCCTGTGACGAGGAACAGAAACCTACGGTCAGGTCTCCAGAGGATGCCATCAGGTCAGTCAAGAGCCAGCTAAAGGGCAAGAAGAAGGAGCATTTCCTGGTACTTTCCCTCGACACCCGAGGTCACCTGATAGAGACTCACCCAATCTCCGTCGGCAGTCTCGATACCAGCATCGTCCATCCACGGGAGGTATTCAAGGAAGCTATCTCCTCCAGTGCCGCTTCAGTTATCCTCGCGCACAATCACCCTTCTGGTGACCCTGCACCTTCCGAAGATGACATCAGAATAACCAAGCGACTTGTCGAAGTTGGTGAAATCATGGGCATCGAAGTCCTCGACCATATTATTGTCTGCGATAAAGACTATTTAAGTATGAAAGCCAAGAACCTATTCTGAAGCTCAGAGACCAATGACAGAGGCCTGGCAATCTGCCAGGCAGATTAGGGCCGGAAATCGAGCTGTCCTTCATCGCCAGGTTGAGGGCGAACGGAGCCCCAATAAGCATCAAGAAAGTATTCGAAAGGTCCTGATAGGGAAAGGAATAGAAGACGCGGCGTTGAACCATAGCTGTGGGGTCCCGCTCGAGGCGAGCTTTGACCAGATCATTTCTTGCAGGAGTTGCCAGGGTGAGCACTGACGTGTTGATAAGAAACGGCATGATCATGGGTGGCACAGGAAAGCCCGCTTTTAGGGGAGATGTGATGGTCCGAGGTGAACGCATTGAAGATGTGGGACTCTTTCCGAATGCCCAAGCGTCAACAGTGATTGATGCGGACGGCTTGCAGTACGAGAAACAGATGTGCCTTAAAGACCGGAGCATTGTGAGAAAAGGCGCCTTTGCTGACATCACCATATTTGACCTAAAGACCGTCAACAACGGTGCGTCTTTCAATACCCCTTTCCAGTTCTCTGAGGGAATCCACTATGTCCTCGTCAATGGCGAAGTCACACTTGAAAAAGGGGAGTACCATGCCAGCGCACTGGCAGGGAAGGTAATAAGATGAAAAAGGTTCGCAAAGTAGCATTGCTGGGCATTTTGCTTTGCACTCTGGGGATACTGCCTGTGGCCAGCGGCTGCCAGGTGGAACAGGACGTGCTCAACCTGTGGGACACTGGTCCAATAACCCTTGACCCGGCGATCTCCGGTGAGATGACCTCCCACACCTATATTATGCAGGTCTTTAGCGGCCTCGTCCGTCTTGACGAAGAATCCAAGCCAGCACCTGATATCGCTGAAAGCTGGCAAAGAAGCAATGATGGCAAGACCTATACTTTCCATTTGCGGAAAGGGGTAAGATTTCACGATGGCAAGGAGGTCACTGCTCAGGATTTCAAATACTCATGGGAAAGAGCTTGCAACCCTGAAACCGGTTCGCAAACAGCGGTCACGTATTTGGGCGATATTGTTGGCGTAGATGACGTGCTCGAAGGGAAGACGACAGAAATCAGCGGCGTTGAGGTTATCGATGATTATACCCTGAAGGTCACCATTGACGCTCCTAAGGCTTATTTCCTGGCCAAGCTCACTTATCCTACTGCCTTTGTTGTTGATAGAGCCGACGTGGAATCAGGCAGGGAATGGTGGCACAGACCAAACGGAACTGGCCCGTTTAAGCTAGAAGAATGGAAAGAAGGCCAATCCCTGGTTCTGGAGGCAAACGAGACCTACTACCGGGAGCCACCTAATGTTAATCGCGTGGTCTTTCATCTTCTGGCTGGTATGCCTTTGGCCATGTATGAAATGGACGAAATCGACGTGGCTCCAGTCTACGAATACCACGTTGACCGGGTGAGAGATGAGAAAGGTCCTTTCCATGCAGAGCTGGCCATATTTCCTGAGTCGAGCCTCTTCTACATAGGCTTCAACACTCAAAAGGCACCTTTTGACGATGTGAACATCCGCCAGGCTTTCTGCCATGCAGTGAACAAGGAGCGAATTATCAGAATAATCCTGAAAGGAATGGTGAGCGAGGCCGATGGCATTCTGCCTCCAAACATGCCTGGCTATAATGAAAGCCTAAACGGACTGGACTTCGACGTAGCCAAGGCGAAAAGCCTCATCGCCAGTTCGAAGTATGGTGGCGTTGCCAATCTGCCTCCGATCACACTGACTACCTCTGGCCGGGGAGGCAACATACCAGAATATCTCGGAGCCATTATCCAAGACTGGCAGTACAACCTCGGTGTAGAGGTAACTGTCAGGCAACTGGAGCCCGAGGTATTCTCCTATTACCTGAAAGAAGAAGCCGATGAGATGTTTATGGCCGGCTGGATTGCTGACTATCCCGACCCGCAGGATTTCCTGGATATCCTGTTTCATACCGGGGCTGAGTATAACAGCGGCAGCTATAGCAATCCAGACTTGGACGCTCTGCTTGACCAGGCGGCCGTGGAACCAGACGATGCCACCAGATTGGCGCTGTACCAACAAGTCGAACAGAGCATGATAGATGAAGCTGCCTGTTTGCCATTGTGGTTTGGCACCAGCTATGTTTTGATCCGGCCTTACGTCAGGAATTACAAGCTCGATGCCCAGGGTATCCCAACACTGAGTGAAGTCTATATAGAGGAGGAGGTCTACTCATCACCCTGACTCTGAAGCCTTTGCCTCCTGTCATTCTTAGAGAACCCTCCGCCGCTGTCACTCTGAGTTCTGAAAAACGGGGGAGAATTGCACAGAAGCTTTATGCATCAGTAGGTGGCCTTACGGTGCCCACAGACCCTCTATTTCTTTCTCCGTCTTCCTTTTGAACTCGGCAGCCTCGAGAAAACCAAGTTCCTTATATGATTCAGCCGAGCCGTATTCCCGAGTCTTGATCACCACTGGCATCGGTACGGCATGACCGAAGATAAGCGCCTGCTGCTTCGTTTCGAGCTTTGACAGCACCGACTTCAACTCGCTCTTGCCCGCTACACCGGTAAGCACACTATCGATATCACGCTCATCGTCAAGAAGGCACGTAACCTTGGTTCCTAGTTGCGACATGACCTCGTCGTCGATACCACTGGGACGTTGGTCAATCACCAGCAAAGTAACATCGTATTTCCTCATCTCCCGAGCGATCCTACCGAAGATTGTTCGGCCCGACAACTCGGGATTAAGAAAGCGATGGGCCTCTTCAATGGTGACAACCAGGGGCCGAGATGGTGCCACGTCGCCGCCCATCGCCTTCTCCGCTTTTTCCCGATATTGAGCGTAAATCCGGCGGCTAAGCAGGTTAGCCACCAGCATATAGGCTACGAAATCGTCGAATCTGCCGAACTCGAGAACAACGTTTATTCCCCGCTCCAAATACTCCAGAATACGGCGCACCGAGTTATCAGGAGCATGAGATACTAAGAAGGGAAACCTCCGCAAGTTATCCAGTCCACGGCGTAGATTATGGTAGGTGCTGTCGTGAATATTGAGCCTGGCAATCAGCAGCTTGCTGTCGTCATCGTCCAAATTGAGTATAGTCTCCAGCCATTTCCTGTCGCCGAACTCCCGTGCTAGTTGATAGACTGCCTGAGTAGAAGCTTCAGTCAAGTTCAGTGTCTGCCGGAGCAACTCGATATCCTCGGGCTCAATCTCATCGTAGCCTATCTTGACTACGAAATCAGTGCTCACTTTCCTCCAGCGCGAGCTTTCCTCATCCAAGGCGAAAACCGCCACTTTGGACGGGAAAAGCTGCTTTAATCCCTTTACCTTGTAGCCTTTCTCACTCCTCCCCTCCCAACCGTATTCACTATGCATGTCAAAAACCAGGCTCACCGCCGCCTGCTTTTGCAGCATACCAACGAGGAGCAAGCGAGTCAGAAAGGTCTTCCCTGTGCCACTCTTTCCAAAAACCCCATTGGACCGCTTGACAAACTCGGACACATTGAGGCACACCTTGGTCTCCATATCCAGAGGCGTGCCGACATAGAACCGCCTGTCATCCTCAGCACCGAAAACCAACTCCACATCCTGTTGGGAAGCCAGTGTTACTTCAGAGAAATGCGTGGGCACTGTCTTCACTGGCTGAGGCCCTTCAAGTATGCTTACCGCATCGCCCCCTATGGTCAACATCGGTAGAACACGAAGTTTTCCATAGGTAGTCGTACCAGCAACCACCTGGGCAATGAAAGGGTCGGAGATATCAGGCGGCGTTATTATGACCCTGGGGTCGACAGCTTCCAGACTAACATCCGTAATCATCCCAAAGAAACGGCGTTTCTCTCCCTCAATAGCCACGTAGCGCCCCACCGCCATATCCTCTACCGAAACCGAAGCATCGAGCTTCACGTCCACGCCTCTGGTCAGAGAGCCGGAAGCGACTGAACCCAAGCGGGTTCGTTCATCGGAATTCTGCTCAGCCATCATCTAAGCCTCTTGAGAACCGAGTTGAGTCTTTGAGAATCGCCGCCCAACAGCCCGGCCAGCTCCCTACCAGCTTTGACAAGAAAAGCCTTAGAATCGGGATACGACTTACTGGCAGAGCGAAGGCAAGCGGCAATAACCTCGTCTACAGAGAAGGGTAACCGGGCATCAACTAACAAGCCAAGGAAATCCAGGGACTGAGTAAACGCTGTGACCTCCTCGAGCTGGCACGTGTAGACGAAGCCGTGAATGGGTGCTGGTCCGGGTGGTAGATAATGATGCAAGTCATCACCGTGGCGATGGCCAACCACCAGAGCTTTAAAATCAGTACTTAGAAGTTTAGTTAGCTGCGGATTAGCTCGAAAAAGCTGATCCTCCGTCTCCACCTCCTCGCCCCTGGCCACTACGCGTCGCCCTGGGTCAAGGCTATGCGTTTCAATATTGCAGACGACGCCATAGATTTCCCAGAGTTCATCCCTGGTTTTCACCAGACTGCCCAATGGCGGTGCTTGGTTAAGCTTATAGCATTGAGCCACAAACTCAGCGCTACTGGCTTCGACAACTTCAGCTACTCTAGCCCCTAAATCCATCTCGTTCTCTTGCTTTGCTGTTTAGCTGAGCTCTCCAGCCACATTCCGCTTTCGGCCAGCGTCTGCTCCACCAGTCCCCAGAACTGCTCACGGTCACCACCAGTCACCACCGCTTTCTCGTGAGCCTCACTCAGGGCAACGGGATAACCCAGTCCCCGCTGACATTGGTCCAAAATCACCGAATGGACCAGTCCAACCAACTCCTTCTCCTCAGCCACCCAAAGAGGAATCTCCACCCGCGCTACCTCCTCGTCAAGCTTGACATAGAAGAAATTGACCTCGTGAATTCCATAATGCTTCTTTACCACTGAAGAGCGACTGCTGAATATAGCTGACCGTTCCCCGGAAGACAACAGCTGACCGAAGAGGTCACGATCAAGCAGACCGCCAACAGCATCACATTCCTTACCCTCAGATTTACCGTCGCAACAATGGTCACAATCTACAGGCTGGTGAGGGCAAATGGCGAGACGCAATGCATTGACCACGTCAGTGCTCCGAGGAAAACTGACGTAGCTTGCCACAGCCAGTTGCCTATTTCGGTGAAGCTCTGTTAGCACATCAAGGTGTTTCAAGAGGCCATCCGTCAGAAGTTCATGAAGGACGAAATCAGGATAAGTTTGTCCAGCCAGCCCCCATAGAATAAGCGAGCCATCGAGCAACCCCACGATGGGCAGGGCTGCTTGTACCTCCCTGGCCCGCTCAGTCAATAAGCGACATTCTTCAACGCTGCGCTTTATTCCCAGAAGCTGGCCCTCTATTGGAACCTCTCGACCATCTGGAGATGAAATGGCGACCTCGCCGTCCTGGAAGTAAAGGAGAGGCAAAGTGGAAAGACAGGCGTCAGGGCTTCGACCATACTGAAGTTGAGCAATGCCGATATTAATCAAGAAGCAACGAGCAGAGTGGTGGCGGTCAACATCAATATGAGAACCATCACTCGCAAGGACAATACAATTCTCGGGGCAGCGTGATGCTCGCTCACGGAGATCAATCCTTTCCCTTAACCCCGCCACCAGCCAGGTAGCCTTGCTCGTTTCAATCTTCCGTGCCAGGTGATTCAGTTCAGCGGCCGGAGACTGGAGAGTCTCCAGGGCGAAAACAAGTCTAGCTCGCCTCTCTCCCTCCCGTGTTTTCAGACTGGCTGCCAAATCCTCAACCTGAGCAACCAATTGAGTCAAGTCCAGCGACATCGCGATCCCCCGGTTCCCCAGTATATCACGAGGCTTAACCCCGAACAATCATCACCAGACCCGACTAACTCCAGCAATTGCTCGCACTATCCCGTTCTGCTATCATAAGGCCGTATAAGCACCTCAAGACCTGAGAACTCCCGAAGAACACTAGGCTACCATGAGAGTCGGTTTGGTCTACGACCCAGTCTATTTGGAGCATGACACCGGCACACACGTTGAGAACGCCCAGAGGCTAGGGGCCACAATGTCCCTCCTCGAGGAAAATCAGCTCAAAGACAAGCTTGTTTTGCTCTCGCCGCGTCCAGCTACAGTAGATGAGCTGTCAGCGGTACATGCTCAGGAATACATTTCCCGCATTCAAGCCCAGGCCGAAAGAGGCGGTGGCTGGCTCGACGGTGATACTGTAATGTCACAGAGATCCTACGACGCAGCTATCCACGCTGCCGGTGGCGCTTTGACTGCAGTTGAAGCTGTGATGGCCAAAAGGGTCGATAGTGCCTTCGCCTTGGTTAGACCTCCGGGACACCACGCCACCTGCTGGCAGGCGATGGGCTTTTGCCTATTCAATAACATAGCCATAGCTGCCAAATATGCTCTAGCCAACTTCGATATCGAGCGGGTTCTGATTGTCGATTTTGATGTTCACCACGGGAACGGCACGCAAGACACCTTTTATGCCGACCCGCATGTCGTCTACTTCTCCACCCACGAGTACCCGTTTTACCCGGGGACTGGAAGTGTTGACGAGACTGGAGCTCGGGATGGCGAGGGCTTCACCGTTAACGTACCTCTCATTGCTGGCTGGGGCGACGAGGAATACCAAGCAGTCTTCGAAGATGTCCTGGCGCCAATCGCCAGACGTTTCGAGCCGCAACTTATTCTCGTCTCCGCCGGCTATGATGCTCACTGGGCTGACAGCATCGCGCTGATGCAGGTGAGTGTCTCTGGCTTCGCCCGCTTAGTGGAAATCATAAAAACTCTTACCGATATGCTATGCGAAGGACGTCTGGTCTTCACTCTGGAGGGCGGTTACCATCCCGAGGCATTGCCCTTGTCTATAAGCGCCACGCTTGACGTTCTTCTGGGAAACCGCGAGATTACTGACCCTTTAGGCAGACGAGAGGCAAAGTCGAAGCCGGTCAACATCGACAACTTCATAAGAATGGTGAGGGACATCCACCAGATATAGGCTCAGGACGCTGGCCAACGCAATTCGAGGCGGTCGACTGCTCTAGGCAGGCTTCTTGGCAGGCCGCAACCAGGAAAAGAATCTACCCCACTCACGCTTATCCCAAATCACCAACAGTGGACCAGCAATGCACATAGAACTGTAGGTGCCAGCGACCACACCGATAAGTAACACCAGAACAAAATAGTGGATGGTGACTCCACCAAAAAGGAAGATGGCCAGAATAACAAAGAGCGTGGTCAGGCTGGTATTTAGAGACCGCCCCAGTGTCTCCAGAACACTCGAGTTCACCGTGACTTCGAAGTCTTTGCTTATGCCCTTGCTTACATTCTCTCGAATCCGGTCAAAGACAACGACGGTGTTATTGACACTATAGCCCACAACCGTAAGCATGCCGGTGATAAACAAGGCGTCAATCTGGACTCCAGCCACCCAACCTAGAATGGAGAAAATGCCCATGACCACCAGTATATCGTGAGCCAGTGCTACAATGGCACAGATCCCCCAGCGAAATGGTCTAGGCATACGGCGAAATGCCCAGGCAATATAGAGCAACATGAAAACGGCAGCAATCCCTACAGCGATAGCTGCATTGCGCCCAGTCTCAGTGGCTATGATCGGAGACACAGTATAAGAATCACGCACAGTCACTTCGACATTGAGGTCCGCTTCGAGAGCGCTGGTCAGTTCTTGCCTTTCACCAGAGGATATCTGCCTAGTACGGACAAGGAAATCTCCCTCACCTGTACGTTGAATCATCGCCTCGTCATAACCCGAATCAGCCAGTACCTGGCGCAACTGGCCTTGTTCAACTTCAGCATCAAACCGAAGCGTCATCGTGGTACCGCTGCTGAAGTCAACCCCCAGCTCAAGCCCAAAGATGGCCAACGAGACTATGCCGGGGATGATTACCACCGCCGATATGAGGAAGAACCAGAATCTCTTGCCTACAATATCCATCATTTCTGAACTCCGTAGGCTGGCCGGCTAGTCACCGCACGAATTACAATGCGCAGGAACGTCCGCGTGACTATGATTGCTGAAAACATACTCAACGCTACACCGATAAACAGGGTCAGGGCAAAACCCCTGACCATAAACGCCCCCAGAGTCCCGCCAAACCAATAAAGAACAATACAGGCGATGAAGGTAGTGATATTGCTATCGCGGATAGCTGGCCAAGCGCGGTTGAAGCCGACTTCAACCGCAGCACCCAGAGTACGCCCTGACCGGAGTTCTTCCTTCATCCGCTCAAAGATAAGCACGTTCGCGTCCACCGCCATACCTATAGACAGAATCAAAGCCGCTATGCCAGGCAACGTCAGAGTTATCGGGATCATTTTGAAAATCGCTGCCAACAGAACACCGTAAACGACTAGGGCGCAAGTAGCCACCAAGCCAGACACGCGATAATAAAGAAGCATGAACAACACTATTAATGCCAGGCCAATTGCTCCAGCGACGAGGCTCTTTTCAATAGAGTCTGCCCCCAGAGTGGCATCCACGTCCTGCTCTTGAATGACCTTCAGCGGCACATCCAGCGAGCCGGAATTAAGCTGTATGGCTAGCAGCCTCGCCTCCTCCAAATCCAGGCCAGTGATGACCCCCTTCTCCTTGATGACTGCCTGGACCGTAGGGGCCGAGATGAGCTGCTCATCCAGGAATATACCCAGAGGTTTCTGCAGGTTGCGCTCAGTGATCTGCTCAAAAAGGACCGCCCCTTCCCCATTCCACTCAAAAGCTACTTCAGGTTCATTGGTCTGCGGGGCCAGAACCACGCTGGCATTAGGCTTGAGGTATTTACCGGTAAGGTGCTTTTCCTGTCCATCGCTGCCGGTAGCCGTAGCCTTCGCCCACTGCTGTCTACCTTCCTCATCAAGCACCGCTTGACCCGTCTCATCAAGCTCCACCTCTCTAAAATCAAGCTCAGCCGTCTGCCCGATAAGCCTGACAGCCTCATCGACATCCCTCACTCCGGGGAGCTGGACCAGGATTCGGTCATGGCCCTGGCGCTGGATTATCGGTTCGGTGACACCATAAGCATTGACACGCCGCTCGATCTTGTCCAGCACGCCTCGCATGGCGTCATTATCGCTTTGTGACGGGTCCTTTTGCGACAGGTCAGCCTCATAAACCAAGTGGCTGCCACCCTTCAGATCAAGTCCAAGTGTCAGCCCTTGCCTGCCCAGTCTTTCGCTATCCAATGGCACTACCGCCCATAGGGCCGTGCCGAAAAGAAGCACTATAAGAATGAGCAGCCAGGTGTTTCCTCTTGCCAATTAACTAGCCATCCCACACAATATTCATCACTGTAGTACGAGGCTTCAGCCTCGCTGAACTGTACCAGGCGACCTTAGAAGGGTGCACTACATTTCGACACATAACAAATATGTAGCGCTGTGCTTTAGCTTCGCCTCCTCTCCCTAAGAACCCACACCACAGCATCGCCTCTCCAGTTTCTTGCGCACGAAACCTAGTGCCTCTTCCCTCGTGCTCAGTTCGTCGGCGGCCTGAGCCTCACGTACCTCGGTCAGGAGTTCGCCAATCAGGGGGCCTGGGCTCAAACCGAAAGCATCCATCAGGTCGTTTCCATCAATCAGTTTGACCGGCAGGATTTCAGCCTGCTGGTTGAAATGCTCAGCCAGAATATAGCTTATCAAATGATTGTGCTGCTGCCATTCCTCGATATCGAGTCGGGGACCATGAGTAGCCAAGTAATCAGCCAGGGCCAGGAACAGGATATCGATGCCAGCGTCCTCAGTATCGCGAAAGTAGCGATAGATAGCCCGGCTGGTAGGCAAACCGTCATTCGCCATCTGGGCTGGACGAAGGTGGTGGTAGACCAGTTTTTCCACCAGTCTTATCTCCCGGCTGCTGAACCGTAGTCTTCCCAGGATGGCTGTCGCGATAGGCACCCCTTGTTTGGCATGCCCCAGAAAACGCATTTTGCCTGTTTCATCAATTGTCTTGGCTGCTGGCTTGGCGATGTCATGCAGCAATCCACCGAGCTTAAGCAACGACTTCCGAGTACTGCCGCTGGAGACTTCCTCTTGGAAATGCTGATACATCTCCTCCGACCAGGGACTCACCGCTAACAGGTCGCTTTTGCCATATTTCCATTGGGCTTCCCTCAGCACAAACTCAACGCTGGCCATCGTCTCCACAGAGTGGTTGAAGACGTCCCAGTAGTGCTCTTTCGGTTGTTTCACCCCTTTCAATTCCTCCATCTCAGGAATCACCTCGGTCAGTAGCCCCAACTCGTCCAAATAGCGCACCGAATCAGCGGAACCGGGCAAAGCCAGCAGCCTAAGCAAGTCCTCTCGCAATCTCTCACCAGGCACCAACTTGGCCAAGCGGCAGTTCTGCCGAATCAGGCTTTCGGTCGTCGTTTCGATTTCAAAACCTAGCTCTGCAGATAACCTTACTGCCCGGAGCAACCTGGCCGCATCCTCCTCAAAAATCCGCTGGCTTACCGCCCGCACCACTCCCATCTCCAAATCTCTTTCTCCACAGAACGGGTCAATAACCTGGGGCACACCAGAGGCCAAGCCTCGAAGCTCCACTGCCATAGCGTCTATGGTCAGGTCTCGCCGCGCCAGGTCATTTTCGATATTGCTCAAGAAAGAGGCAAAGTCCAGATGCCGCGACTGCTCCCCTTCGGTCACCACCACCCTGGCCACCCTGTTGTCTTCATCCAGCAACAGGTACTTGGCGTCAAAGGCTTCAGCCACTTCCCGAGCTATCCTCGGGGCATCTACGCTGACTGCAAGGTCGATGTCGGCCGTCTCTTTGCCCAGCAGCCAGTCACGGACAAACCCACCAACTACATAAGCCTGGCAATTGTGCTGGGTCAATATAGCGGACACCCTGGACAGGAGAGCAAGTAGCTCTGGCTTGATAGCAGGCATTGCCCCAGATTATAGCCCGCAGCAGGCAGATTGTAAAGGCTGCGAATCTAATATGCGGGGCGGTAAGCTTAGCCACGCTGTGCAGTTTGCCCTTCATCAGCTGCTCATTCCAAAATGTTACAGTGTCTGGCATTTCCAGGGGTTTGGCATGATTACCTGTGTGGGGCGCAACGATGGGTGTGGGACTCGGTGTTCTTGGCGGCTGACTTAAAGTAGTTACAGCCGTGTGCTATACTTATCGCGAGTGCGGAGCTGGACTCGGGAGGGGCAGTAGATGGAACTGTATTTGGTGCAGCACGGTGAATCCAAATCCGAGATGGAAGACCCGTCGCGGCCTTTGACTGATAGGGCCAAAGAGGAAGTCGAGACAGTGGCTTGTTGTGTGGCCGAGCTGGGAATAGAGGTTGTTCGGATTCTTCACTCCGGTAAGCTGAGGGCGAAGCAGACAGCGGAGCTCTTTGCTCAACAACTTACGCCGTTTCAGGGTATTGCTGAACAGGACGGTCTTGGACCTTTGGATGACCTCCACAGGGTGAAGGAGTTGATCTTGCAAGCTGAAGAATCACTCATGATTGTAGGCCACCTGCCACATTTGAAGAGGTTGGCGTCTCTGCTTATCCTGGGCGAGCCGGAGAAAGAGATCGTGAACTTCAGGATGGGAGGTGTGGTCTGCCTTGCCAAGAGCGGTGAGAGTTGGGCAGTAGACTGGGCCCTTGCTCCTTTTCTTGCTCGGCAGGCGGGTCAGGCCAGAGCCGGAAGAAAGAGAGACTAATGGGAATTAGACTCTGGAAGGAACCCGAGCTCAATGATCCGGTCTTGATAGCCTGCTGGCCGGGAATCGGTAACGTCGGAATAATGGCGGTCGACGCTCTCAGGCGAATGTTGGATGCAGAGGAGTTCGGCGAAATTGAGCCATGGGACTTCTTCTATCCCAGGAAGGTTGTCATCAGAAACGGGGAGTTGGAAGGTCTGGAGTTCCCCAGTAATAAGTTCTATTTCAGCAGAACTGAAAAAAGGGACTTGATGTTGTTTGTCGCCCAGGAACAGCCAACTGCGGGAGGGACGGCCTACGCCGAAGGTACAAAGGCCTACCGAATGGCAAATCTTGTGCTAGATGTGGCAGTGAAGTTTGGATGTCGGAGAGCCTACACATCGGGAGCAGCCGTCGCTCCTATCCATCATACGGCGAGGTCGAGAGTCTGGGTGGCACCTAATAGCGAGGACTTAATCGATGAAGTGAGAAGCTATGAGAATACAGTGCTGATGTCAGACATCGAGGGCTTGGGTGGACAAGGCAATATCACTGGTTTGAACGGGCTCTTGCTGGGAGTTGCCAGGAAGAGAGGTCTGGAGGCTATCTGTGTAATGGGTGAGATACCGATTTATCTTCAGGGTTTCCCCCTTCCCTACCCAAAGGGGTCAAGGTCGGTTCTGGAGGTGTTGGGTACTGCTTTGGGGATTGAAGTCAAGATGGAAGAAATCAGCGAACTCGTTGAACGCAGCGAGAGAGAGCTTGAGGGCCTGTATGAGAAGCTGCCTTCGGAGATACGGGAACAGCTCGATAGGTTGAAACGTGTGGCCGGTGCTGAACCTGTCGGGCAAGAGCCTATAACTGAGGAGGACAAGAGGAGGATCGTGCAGGACATTGATAAGCTTTTTAAGAAAGAACCAGGTGGAGAGTAGAATTGAGTGAAGCAGAGCTTATCAAAACACCGGCAAGAGGGGAGCTGCGCAGCTCATCTCTGGTGGTGGCTTGGAGTGAAGATGCCGGCAAGCTCGGACCGAAGGTCGTCGCCTATCTAAACAGGAAACTGGGAAGCCAGGAGATGGCTGAAATTGACCCTGTAGGCTTCTTTCCACTGGATGGAGTCTCCGTAGAAGCGGACGTAGCGCAGTTTCCAGAGAGCAAGTTCTATTGGTCACGGGAGAGAAATCTGATGGTTCTTAGAAGCAACCCCCCGAGATCCGAGTGGTACCAGTTCCTCAACTCGGTCATAGACGTGGCTGAACGTTTTTGCAGGGTGCAAGTGCTATACACAATCGGCGGCATGGTCTCTCTGAGCGCGCATACTACACCACGGCTGTTACTGGCTGTAGCCAGTTCGCCAGAATTGAAAGAGGTACTGAGGCAGTATGGCGTTACCACCGACTGGGATTTTGAGACCCCGCCGGGTCAAAGACCAACCCTGAGTTCTTTTCTCCTGTGGGTCGCCAAGAGGAGGAATATCCCCGGGGCAAACCTGTGGGTGCCGGTACCTTTTTATCTGGCGGGTGGTAACGATCCTTTAGCCTGGAGGAAAGCCGCAGGGTTCCTTGACGCGCATCTTCGCTTGGGCATCGATTTCCAAGACCTCGATAAGGAGGTGGCAGAACAGAATCGAGAGATAGCCGAGTATAGAGGGCGGTTCCCGGAGATCGATAGCTATATGAACAGGCTCGAAAGCAATCTCAGCCTTAGCGCCGATGAAAGCGAGAAGCTGCTTCAAGGGATAGAAGAGCTACTGAGAAAAAGGCACTGAAGTTGACCGCCTTATCAGACCTGCTGCAACCGCCGAGTGGGGTCTATCTCCCTTCCCTGAAGACTATCACTAGAGCCCCCGGACCGGCGTGGACACCCAGCGCTGGGCCCAACCTTGCTATCCGCGGTGCCATATTGGGAAAAAGCGAACTCACGTAGTCAGCCAGTGCCTGAGCATCGTGGGGGGTGGTGCTGTGGGCTATAGCCAGGTCTTTGATGTCGACTGCTGACCTGGCGAATTGGCGGAGTCGGCCTATTCCTTTACTCCGGGTACGTGCCAGCCCGGCGGGGCGGACCTCGCCATTGCGCAAATGAATTAGCGGCTTCACGTTGACGCGCGATTCTATTGAAAGAAGAGTGCTGCTGAGACGCCCGCCCTTGACCGCGTACTTCAGAGTGTCCAGAAGTGCCAGAGCACGCAGTTGCCCAATAGTCTCATGGACTTCGGTTACCACCTGCTGTAGGCTGCATCCAGCTTCGGCGGCTTTGGCTGCCGCTATAGCAACGAGACCTTGCCACATCGTCACACCTCGGGAATCGATGACTGCGATTCGACATCCTTCGTTTTGTGCGAGCTCCTTGGCGACGAGTGCTGCGTCGTAGACAGCGCTATGCTTCTTCGTGACATGAATAGAGACAATCTCGTTGGCTTCCTGAGCTGCCTGTTGATAGGCCTTGGTGAAATCTCCTGGTGATGGTGCTGCCGTGGAAGGGTGAACCGGGCTGGTCACCATCTTATGATAGAACTCGTCGCTATCTATGTCGACTCCATCGCGATAGACCTCTTCACCGAAATGAACATACGCCGGTACCACGATGATGCCCAACCGCCTGGCTTCCTGCTGTGTAATGTCCGAACAACTGTCGGTAACAACTTTGATTGTCATGAAGTAACCTGATTTGGCAGTTCAGTCTGGTATGCGCTATGGGCCTAGAGTATACTGCATGACTTAGGTTGTGTAAAGCAGTAGGCTGGCCCAACCGAACCAGATCATGGGCGTCAACGGTATTGAGTATTGCTTGAACTATAGCGTCGGGCGGGTTAAAATGGAGCGGCCTTTTCAGTAGAGGCTCGAAGACATGCAGAGCTTCACTTGGTAGCTGCCTGGTATAGCGAATGGCTAGCGACGATACGCAACAAGTTTTCCTCTGCCCCAACTGCGGCGCGCAGAATGTCGTAGGTCAGCAGGCCTGCCAGACTTGCGGTCAGAAGTTCCAATATAATTGTCCTTACTGTGGTTTCATTGTCGACCCAACACTGATAAACTGCCCGAACTGCCGTGGAGCGCTCAATTGGCCAACACCCCGGAAGGTGAAGGCTTTCCCCAGGGAGATGGGAAGATATCAAGAACAGGAGGAGGCTGAAGAAGAAGGGGGGGCAAAACCAAAGAAGAAGTCAGACCCATGGCTTACGGGTTGCCTTGGCTTGGTCATTATTGCGTTTGTCGTGCTGGGGGGATACTTCCTTTATGATACGTTTTTTCAGGCAACACCTCCTGCTCTTCCACCACCGCCTGTTACAGATAACACGACGAGACTTGAGCCGATGCAGCCCCCGGGATTCGAATCTTTTCGAGTTGCAGGTGGCACCGTGGTTCCGGGGGTGGGAGCACTCATTCGGGCCGGGACACTGGTCGCCCTCGTGCGATGATAAGGAATTCCCAAACAGCCATCACCATGATGTATCAGGCACAATAGCCCAGACACTTGCGCTACGTTGAGCAATCACTAAGGGGGAACGGGCCCTTTTGTCTTGGGCTATCAAAGCCAGGTGAGGCTGCAAGAAGTGACGGTAGCTGATGAGAATCGGGGCAATGTCGGATACGCACGATAGACTTGATGCAGTTGACACAGCTATCGACTTCTTCAATCAACACGGTGTTACCGATGTCTTGCATGCTGGTGACTTGGTTTCACCGTTTGTGGTGCCGAAGTTCTCCAGACTGAAAGCGAAACTTCACTATGTTTGGGGAAACAACGAAGGCGACCGGGAGTTTGCCAGGGCGAAATTCGGGGAAATTGGAGTTGTGCCTCTCGGGGATTTTGCCGCGCTGGAACTCGGTGGGAAGAAGATAGCCTTGCTTCATGGCACGCAGGGGCAAATCGTTGACGCGGTTGTTCGGTCTGGGCTCTACGATGTAGTTGTCCGGGGACATACGCATGAGGCTGAGGTTGTGGAAGGAAGAACGCTTCTGGTGAATCCAGGCGAGGTCTGCGGTTACCTCAGCGGGCACCGAACAGTCGCGCTGATTGATCTAGAGGAAATGCACGTTGAGATAGCAGAGCTATAGACGGTGGGTTTGCCATTCACCTGTTTCTTGTCATATCGTGCCGCGAGAGACTTGGCGGAGGTTTTGGATAATGTGCATACATGTGGGTCGCCTTTTGACTGTGGCGATGAAACACTGCAAGCCGGGCGATTATAATCTTGCCCTATTAATATCTCGGGCATCTATAGGAGAATCCTATGATACAGCAGATGATTGATTTCATTGGTTCTGTTTTTGCCAATCCCAGTATCGTGGGCATCAGCCTGGCAGTGATCTCTGGCGCAATTTGTCTCGCTTTGTACAGGGCACCGATGTTCAGGACACCTTGGCTCTGGGCTGTTCTTGCTGGCAGCGCTGTACTTATGCCAATTGCTGTGGCCTTTGCCGAATTTCCACTCAAGATCTGGTTCTGGCAAGCGTACACTCACTTCTGGAGCCAGGAGGTTCTCTCATACTGGTACCTGCTTATCACTGTGCCCACCTTGCTCGTGAATGGTCTGGTTAAGGAGGGGGCGAAGCTTGTGCCGGTGGCTGTCTACTGGTGGCGTGGGGGCAGGAGAATAACTCCGGAGTTTGGGTTGGCTATCGGTGCGGTAGCTGGGGTGGCCTTTGGTGTTCTTTGGGCGCAGTGGCTGAATAACTCAATCCTCGCTTCGGGCTGGACGTGGGAATCTGTACAAACGGGTGGACTCATGATGCTGGCTCCAATCTCGGAAGGGTTCTTTGTCGTAGCCTTTCATACTGCTTCTTGTGCCCTGGCCGGATATGGCCTGGCCCGAGGTTGGGGATGGCAGTGCTACCTCCTGGCCTCTTTTGCGCATGCCGTACTGAACTACATCTATCTTCTGCAGTACTGGAACTTTGTTTCGGACTTCCAGGCGTGGATGATGGTTGGTGCGTGGGCATTCCTGCTAATGGGGATGACTCTGTGGCTTCGCGAACGGAAGCCGGCATCTGTGGCTGGGACATAGGTCGGGTGGCAGCTCATTCGTGTAGTCTGCGTGCAGCCACGGTTACACCACATGGGCTTGGGAAGTGCTATACTTGGCTGCTGGCGCAACCGAGAATCGTGAGAGGATACGGTGTGTGGTGGTTCGTGGTAGGATTGGTGGCCCCTCCCCGACGCCAGTAATATCCTGAGCAAAGTGGTGGCTGCTGGCTGGAGCAAGACCCTCTCGATGAAACAAACATCTGTTGGGGTGAGCTCTATACGAGATGGAATAGCTGCCCCGTGCATTAACTGCAGCTTTGGGGGTGCTGCTGCCCCGGTGGCAAGAGGACCTATCAGCCCCTGTCTCTTTTCAGTCTCTGTACTTCCTTTTCTATCGCTTTTCTCTCCCAGGTACCCGTTCCGCGCGAGAAAACGAAGACTCCCAGAAAGTGAAACAAGACGCCAATTCCCCAGCCGCCCAGGGGGAAGACGAACCATGGGAACCTATTGCCTGGACTTCCTGTGAACCACCATATTAGCACCAATAGTGCGTTCACTGCGCAGTAGACAGCGAAATGGATATAGAAGCCTTTCTTTTCCTCGACTCTCTTCCTTGCCAGGCGATACAGTTCCTCTTCAGACATCGTGCTTGACATAATATGCACCTCCAGACTGTGCGTCTCCTCTGTTGCCCATTGTAGCACAGGCTGCCGTTGCGTTCTATGTGAAGCGTGCGGTCTTGTGTGGCTCTCGCCTTGCTACAAGACGAAGAGGTCACACTCCCGGCGACGGTCAGACGGGGAGGGGCCGCTGTTAGTACGTAGTTGAACAGTATTTTGGTGAAGAACTGGCTTATCGTTCGACGTGGAGTACTGTTTACACGGTAGTGATAGGTGATACAATAGGGTAGAGTATATTAAGATGGAGGTGTTGCCGATGGACATCGCATGGTTACGGGATCTGGTTATCTGTATTTGGGGGTTGGTGGCAACGGGGGTGGTGATATGTGTCGCTGTGCTATTATGCTTGTTGTATCGCAGGCTAAGGCCTGTACTGGATTCAATAGAAGCCGCCTCGGACAAGGCAGGGTCCATACTGGACTCCATAGAACGTACTACAGCCACGATAAGGGAGATGTCCTCATATGTGGCAGAGGAGGTGGTCAAGCCTGTGGTTCAAGTGGTGTCTCTGGTTCAAGGCATACGCCAGGGGGTTGATATGGTCAGCAAATTCTTCAAGAAACAGGAAGGAGGCACAGATGGCTGATAGAGATGGAGGGACTGGGTTTGCTATCGGACTTGTTGTGGGTGCAGTTATCGGTCTGGCTATCGGATTTCTCTACGCACCGCGTCCGGGTGAAGAAACAAGGGAACTGCTGAAGGAGAAGGTAGACAGAGCGAGGGAAAAGGCAACCGAGGTGGCTGGAACGGTGCGGGCAACCGCCGCCGAGGCAGTGAAGAAGGCGCAAACGAAACTGGAAGAAGCAACAGAGCAAACGAAATAGCCCTTGGCGGCAGGTAGCGAGCCCGGCGACTCGACTCACCTGAGTAGCTGCAAGACGGCTGCTTATATGGCTTGAGTTGGTAGTGTCGAGATGGAAAGGCTGGTCACGTAGCAGGGTTTGGCTCGGGAGGGTTTATGCTGGTGTTTCCTGTTGACCGGACAGTGAACGGGCAGGCCATGGCGATTTGCAGTCTCCGCAGGGCACAGTTACTGTTCCCCACGAACCGTTAAGGGCAAAGGAGAGCACCTTTGACCGCAGAAGGGAATGTATTCAAAAGGAACAGGACTCTAATATTCTTCTTAATTGGCTTAGTCGTGGTATTTGGGCTTCTCTATGCCTTGAGAAGCGCTGTGTTTCCTTTTATTTGCGGTCTAGTGCTTGCCTATCTCTTCCTGCCGGTTATTTCTTGGATTGAGAGAAAACTGCCTGCTCGGGGTAGGTGGGCGGAAGGCAAACGGGTTTCCTTAATTGTAGTTGCCGCCATAATCATCGTGGGACTGGTTTTCGTAGTGTCCTTCTACGCCATCGCGGCGGTTGCGGATTCTGTTTCAACTCTTGTCAAGAATGCCCCGGAGTACATCTCCAGTGCTCTAACTACGTTGGAGCAGTGGGGCGAAGGTCTCCGACAATGGCTGCCTCTGCAATTGAAGGAGCAAGTGGATAGTCTTCTTCAGGATGTAGGGGGAGCGCTAAGCAAACTCATGCGAGATGCCTTGGTAAGAGGCGTTGCCTTTACACCAGCCAGTGGTGCCTTGATATTCGGTTTTGCCTGCTTACCCTTATTTCTCTTCTACCTGCTGAAGGACTGGGAGAAGCTGAGCACCGGGTTCTATTCAGGCCTGCCGCCGCGGGTAGCTGGACATGCCAGGAGTATCATCTCGATCATCGCAGATGTTCTTGGACGGTTCGTCCGGGCCCAGCTGGTGCTGAGTCTTGTCGTGGGCTGCCTCTGTTTCGCCGGATTACTCATCTTGGGGATAGACTTCGGTGTGGCGTTGGGGTTAGCTGTCTTCGCTGCAATAGCTGATATCATTCCGGTGGTAGGCCCCTGGATTGGGGGTGCCGCGGCTGTGATAGTCGCCCTGGCAGTAGCGCCGGACAAGGTTATCTGGGTGGCACTTGTCTATTTAGTCGCTCAAGCGCTGGAAAACCTTCTTCTTCGTCCCAGGATTCAGGCGTCCTACATGCGCATACATCCGGCCATGGTACTGGTCCTGCTTGGTCTCGGAACTTATATTGCCGGGGTCTGGGGTTTGATACTGTCTGTGCCCCTGGCCGCGACCGTGGTGGGGATTTACAGGTACGTGCGCGGGAATATGCAAGCGGAGGAATCTCAGCAACCCGCCCAGCCGTGAATTGTACCCTCCTCTTTGGCCTCCAGGACTCCATCTAGGCTCCTGCACTAACTGATTCTGACCACAACAACTTAGTCATATTATGGAGTAGTACTTTTTGGCTATGCATAAAGTTACCAATGGGGCATTTACTATAGCTATGAAACATAGGATACTAGAGCTTGCCTGAATCAGAGGGTTGTAAAAGCAAACTGAACGGGTGGTTGAGGAACAGCTATGGTGACGAAATCAGCTTCAATGAACAAGTCGCGCCGGCGAAGTCAAGCTAAGCTGGAAGCACTGCAGGGAAGGGGTAAGCGCGCGAGCAATACAAGAACGGCCGAGAGAGTTGCACTCGTCGGGCTGGGGTTTGCGGCAGTCTTCTGGGTCTTTCAATCCATCGTGGATGTGGTCTTATTCCACGAGGGGAGTCTTGTCGAGCAACTGCTGACACCAGGGCTACAGGCTGTCTGGATGCGCACACTGGTCATCTGCACTCTCATTATATTTGGTGTCTATGCGCGGTCGATTATCATGGAGCACAAGCGGACTAGCGAAGCACTACGCGAGTCAACGGAACTGGCTCAAGCCCTGATGGCCGATGCAGGGTCAGGCATATACATCGTCCAGGGTGGGAGGTTTCAATATGCCAACCGCCTGTTTCAGTACCTGACAGGTTATACTGAGGAAGAATTGATGGGAAGGTACTGCCTTGATTTTGTCCACCCTGAGGACGCAGGAATAGTCAGGCAGAAGGCAGTAGACAGCCTAAAGGGGCAGCAGGGTCCTCTTCCCTACGAGTACAGGGTCATAAAGAAGAATGGTGACGTAGTTTGGGTTTTGGAAAGAGTTACCTCTATCGACTATGGAGGAAAGCGGGCCACGGTAGGCAGTGTTATGGACATTGCCAAGCGCAAGGAGATGGAGGAAGCTTTGAGGCGGTCGGAGGAACGACTGAGGATACTATTTGAATCTTCCCCCGACGCCTGTTTTCTGACTGATATGGAAGGCAATTTCGTCGACGGGAATAGGGCCGCTGAAGAAATGATTGGTTATAAGAAGGAAGAATTGATCGGGAAGAACTTCATCGAAGGGAACCTGCTATCACAGGACCAGATTGAGAAGGCAGCAGAGCTTTTTGCAAGGAACGCCGGGGGTAAGGCCACGGGGGCGAGTGAGCTTATTCTGAACCGGAGAGGGGGCGGTCAGGTGGCCGTGGAAATAAGGACATTCCCGGTGGTGATAGATGGGCAAGCCCTGGTGCTGGGCAACGCGCGTGACATAAGCGAGCGTAAGGAGGCGGAGGAGGCTTTGAGGCAGTCGGAGGAGAGGTACCGGACCATCCTGACGGAGATCCAAGACGGGTATTTTGAGACGGACATTGGGGGGAATTTCACCTTCGCAAATGATTCGTTGGCCCGTATCCTGGGATATTGCAAGGAAGACCTGATAGGGGTGAACAACCGCGCCTATATGGATGAAGAGAATGCGAAATCGGTATACAGGTCATTCAACAAGGTGTACCGCACAGGGGAGCCAAACAAAGGCTTTTCCTACCAAATTATTCGAAAGGATGGAAGCGCACGATTTATCGAGGTTTCGGTTTCTCCTTTGAGAAGTGGGGAAGGAGAGACTGTCGGGTTCCGGGGAGTCATGCGTGATATAACCGAGCGCAAGCACGCCGAGGAGGCTCTAAGGCAGTCGGAGGAGAGGTACCGGACCATCCTGAAGGAGATGCGAGATGGCTACTATGAAGTAGACCTTGCCGGCAATTTCACCTTCGTTAATGATTCAGCGTGCCGCTACTTGGGATATTCGAGAGATGAAATGATGGGGATGAACTATCGTGTTTATACGGTCAAAGAGGATGTTGAGTCTGTGTTTAAGGTGTTCAATCAGGTGTACCGGACAAGCGACCCAGTCGAAGGGTTTTCTTGGAGAGCTACACGAAAGGATGGGACCAGGGGGTTTGCCGAGGCCTCGGTTTCTCCTCTGAGAAACGATGAAGGACAGGTGGTGGGATTTCGGTGTGTTGGCCGCGATGTCACCGAGCGCGAGCAGACAGAGGATGCTTTGAGGCAGTCGGAGGAGAGGTACCGCACCATCCTGGAGAACATCGAAGATGGCTACTTTGAGGTAGACCTTCGCGGTAACTACACGTTCTTCAATGACTCCCTCTGTCGTATGTTGGGATATTCCAGGGATGAAATGATGGGCATGAACTATGGTACGTACACACCTAAGAAGGGCGCTCAGGCGGTGTTTAAGGCCTTCAATGGAGTGTACCGGACAGGCAAACCGATTGAAGGTTTCTCGTGGGAAGTGCTGCGAAAGGATGGAAGCAGAAGGTTCGGTGAGGTCTCGGTTTCGCCTCTGCGAGACCCGGCGGGAAACATCACTGGGTTTCGGGGAATCCATCGTGATATTACAGAACGCAAGCAGGCGGAGGCGGAGCGAGAAGCCCTGCTCAAAGACCTAAAGAAAGTCAATCGTAGGCTGGAGCAGTCCAACAGGGAACTGCAGGATTTCGTATATGTCGCCTCGCATGATCTCAGGGAACCGCTGCGAAAGATAACCTCCTTCGGCACACTTCTACAGGAGTCACTGGGAGGGAAGCTGGATGAGGACCAGGAGGAGAACTTTGAGTTCATGGTAGACGGCGCCGACCGAATGCAGGCGATGATTGATGCCCTGCTCACCTATTCTCGGGTTACTACCCAGGCCAAACCGTTCGAACAAGTGGATTTGAATAAGGTAATAGAGGACCTGAAGAAGGTGGAACTGGCGGCCCTACTTGATGAGACCAACGGGACCATCCACGTCCCAGAACTACTGCCGCCTGTGAGAGGCGACCCATCCCAGATGCATCAGCTGCTACAGAACCTGACCGGTAACGGGCTGAAATACCGGAGAGAGGCAATCCCCCCGGAGATTACTATTCGGGCGCACCAGATGGATGGCGATATGGTTCGGGTGGAGGTACAGGACAATGGAATAGGGATCGATGAAGAGTACCGTGATCAGGTTTTTGCCATGTTCAAGCGTCTTCATTCCCGACAGCGCTACGAAGGGACTGGAATTGGCCTGGCGGTGTGCCAGAAAGTCGTTGACCGTCACGGGGGTGAGATTGGTGTCGAATCGGCTCCCGGCGAAGGGTCGACATTCTGGTTTACGGTCCCGAGAGGAAGCTACTCAGGAGACAACTAATGAAAGGAGTGAGGTGAGCCATGATTAACCTACAGCCGCTTGTCATATTGCTGGTGGAAGATGACCCGGCAGACCAAAAACTGATCAGGACCTCGCTGAGGAATCAGAAGGTTGCCAACGATCTCAGCATTGTGAATGATGGCGAGGAAGGGATGGATTTCTTGCACCGTCGTGGGAGTTATAGCGGTGGAACCCCTCGCCCCGACCTGATCTTGCTGGACTTGAACATGCCGGGGATGGGAGGGAAGGAATTCCTGAGACGCGTCAAGGCTGATGAACAGCTGAAGGAAATCCCCGTGGTTATCCTGACGACTTCGGATTCGGAGAGGGACATCATAGATAGCTACAAGCTACAGGCTAGCGGGTATGTGCGCAAACCGGTAACTCTGGTTGAGTTCAGAGATGTCATGGCAAAGATCGGCGAATACTGGTTTGTGTTGTGCAAGCGACCACCCAAGGAGAGCTGATGGCATTGAAACCTGAGCAAGCGCTGCTCAAAATCCTTGTCTGCGACGATGACCCGGCAGACCGCAAGCTGGTGCGAACCTATCTGCGCCGGATAACTGATAGGGAAGTCGTGTTGTTGGAGGCGGGGGAGAGAGAGGAAATCCGAGAGGCTCTGGGGAGGGGGAGAATTGACCTGGTGTTGATGGATGTTCAAATGCCGGAGAAGTCGGGTATGGAGTGGCTGGAAGAAATCGTGGAAAAGGAACTAGCTCCCGTGGTCATTATGACGGGGTCCGGGAGTGAAGAGGTGGCTGTGGAGGCGCTTCAAGGAGGGGCGGCTGGCTACCTACCGAAGGCGAGGCTATGGAAAGACCCCGAAGACAAGGTAGTGGAGACAATCGATGGTGCACTGGAGAGGTGGAGGCGGAGGCAGCAGTCCAAGGCCAACCTGGAAGAACTGGAAAGGCTAGCTAATTATGATTCTCTGACGGGAGTGTATAACAGGGGAGCAATTGTGCGTAAGTTGGAGGAGCAGATTAACCATGCCAGGCGCTACAAGGAAGAATTCAGCCTCAGTCTCATGGATATTGACTATTTCAAGAAGGTGAATGATCAGTACGGACATCTGATTGGAGACGAGGTGCTGGAGAAGGTTGCAAAGCTCGTGCGTGAGGACGTTCGAATCGCAGACAGCGTAGGACGGTATGGAGGGGAGGAATTCATCGTTGTTTTGCCCAAGACCGACTTGCCTTCGGCCGTGATTCTGGCTGAGCGAATTCGGGAGATCATTGAGGCTACCGAGATGACAGCCTCTGAGGGGAAGGTGTTCAGGGTAACTGTGAGCCAGGGGCTATCCGGCTACAGAGTGGGTGACGACAAAGACTCCCTCATTTCTCGTGCTGACGAAGCTCTCTACAGAGCTAAGGAAAACGGCCGGAACCGTGTGGAGACGTCAGCCTAGAACCTGAAGTAGAATAGGGGCAATTCAGAGCGGTGCGGTCTCGGACAGTTGTAGTAGGGACAGACCTTCAGGTCTGTCCGCCTGTTTTTCCTGGGGATATTCATTCGCCAACGGGTGACTGGCTTTACAGAGTAGGGTCAGGTCTGGTGACCTGACACCCACAAGATGATGTCCACGTGGGTCATAGGTGGCCTCTGGGCGGGTGACTCCCACACAACACTCACTGACCCCTTCGCCACCTGTCAGTCTGAGCGAAGCGAAGAATCTCGCACTCAGGATAGACTGCGCGCCGAATCTCATGCCCAGGACAAGCTTACTGGATAATCCCGCACAGGGCAAACGGAGAGGAATCGCCACTAGGTGGCCAAAGAATACTGTCTTTGTTGCGTCTGGAGCACATTCTGGAGGTATTGGCCAGTGAGCGAGGCATCTACCCGGGCTATTTCCTCGGGTGTGCCGGTGGCCATAACGTAGCCTCCTTCATCGCCGGCACCGGGGCCAAGGTCGATTATATGGTCAGCGTTCTTGACTACGTCCAGGTGGTGCTCGATAATGACCACGGTATTTCCGGCGTCTACCAGGCGGTGCAGTACCTGTAGTAGATACGCTATGTCGGCAAAGGCGAGACCGGTCGTAGGCTCATCGAGGATGTAGAGCGTCTTGCCAGTGGAGCGCCGAGATAGTTCAGTGGCAAGTTTGACCCGCTGGGCTTCGCCCCCAGAAAGTGTTGGTGCTGGCTGTCCCAGCCGTATGTAGCCCAGGCCAACATCTCGGAGTGTCTGCAACTTGTTCTTGACCTTGGGGAAGTGCTCAAAGAAGGGTAGGGCTTCATCCACGGTCATATCCAGAATATCGGCGACGTTCTTGCCCTTGAAGAGTATGTCGAGGGCCTCGCGGTTGTAACGCTTCCCCTTACACACTTCACACGGCACGGTAACGTCGGGCAGGAAGTGCATCTCTATCTGGATATAGCCCTCGCCCTGGCAGGCCTCACACCGTCCCCCACGGACATTGAAAGAAAACCGGCCCTGGCGGTACCCGCGCATGCGAGCTTCGGGCACGGTGGCAAAGAGTTCGCGTATGGGGGTGAAAGTTCCAGTGTACGTAGCCGGGTTGCTGCGCGGAGTACGGCCGATGGGCGATTGGTCGATATTGACGACCTTGTCAATATGCTCGACGCCAATGATGCCGTCGCATTCTCCGGGTCTATCTTTTGCCCGGTAGAATGTCTGAGCTAGTTTCTTGTACAGCACCTCGTTGATAAGCGTGCTCTTGCCGCTGCCTGATACACCGCTTATACAGACGAACCTACCCAGCGGCACGGTCACATCAATGTTCTTCAGGTTGTTTTCGCGGGCGCCCATGATTACCAGCTCTCTGCCCGAACCAGAGCGCCGACCTGTTGGTAAGGGAATTCGCTTGCTTCTGCTGAGGTATTGTCCGGTTATTGACTCGGGGCAGTTTATGATGCTTTCCAATGGTCCTGTGGTCACAATCTGGCCACCATGTTCACCGGCCCCGGGCCCCATATCGATAATGTAATCGGCAGCCCGCATCATGACCTCATCATGCTCTACGATGAGAATGGTATTACCCAGGTCGCGCAACCTCTTCATCGTTCCGATGAGACGGAAGATGTCGGCGGGGTGCAAGCCAATCGTAGGCTCGTCGCACACATAAAGCACTCCCATCAGGCCGCTCCCTATTTGAGTAGCCAGCCGGATTCTCTGCGCTTCTCCACCGCTCAAGGTTGCGGAGGGGCGTTCCAGGGTGAGATAGCCCAGTCCAATGTCTCTGAGAAAGCCCAGACGGGTGTCTATCTCCTTCAGAATCTGGTCGGCTATCCTCAGTTCGTTAGATGTTAAGAGGGGTTTGTGGTTCTGTTGATCGCTTAGGAACCGGATCCATCGCAACGCTTCCAAAGCGCATAGCACGGTCACCTCGGTTATGTTCTTGCCGGCGATGGTAACAGCCAGAGATTCAGGTTTGAGCCGCTTTCCGCGGCAAACTGGGCAGGGGTGGGAGACCATATATCTTTCAATGAAAGCACGACTGTTGTTGGACTCGGTTTCTCGATAGAGGCGCTCCAGAGAGGTGGCTACCCCTTCATAGCCGCTGGAGTACTCTCTGACTCGTCCATAACGATTGCGGTATCTTGCCACCTCTGCATTCTCACCGTGGAGGATAAGGTTCAGATGCTCCTGGCTGAGTTGGTCAATTGGCGTACGAAGGGAGAAACCGTGGCGTCGAGCCATATCTTCGAGTTGGCTGGTGCGCCATGAAGCCCAGACCCACGGGTGGATGGCACCCTCAGACACGCTCAGCTTCCTGTTCGGTATCACCAGGTCGGGGTCCACCTCCAGTTTGACGCCCAGCCCGCTGCACTCTGGGCAAGCCCCGTGGGGACTGTTGAAGCTGAAAGTCCGCGGTGCAATTTCACCAAGGCTTATGCCGCAGTGAACGCAGGCGAAATGCTCAGAGAACAGCAGCTCTTCTCTGTCGTTGATGGAGACAAGGACAACTCCGGCTCCAAGCTTCAGTGCGGTCTCCACAGAGTCGGCAATACGGCTGTTTTCGGCTTCTCCTATCCTGAGCCGGTCAACCACTACTTCGATGGTGTGTTTCTTGTTCTTGTCCAGCTCGAACTCTTCAGACAAGTCGTGAATATAGCCATCAACTCGAACGCGGACGAATCCCGCTTTCCGCAGGTCATCAAATATCGCCTGGTGTTCACCTTTCCGGTCCCTGATTAGCGGTGCCAGTATCATGACTCGGCTGGCCGTGGGTATTTCTTGCACGGCATCCACGATTTGCTGTACTGTCTGCCGGGAGATTTCGCGCCCACACTTGGGACAATGAGGATGACCAACACGGGCAAAAAGAAGGCGCAAGTAGTCGTATATCTCGGTTACGGTGCCCACGGTGGAGCGCGGATTATGAGACGGCCCTTTCTGGTCAATCGAGATAGCGGGACTCAGCCCTTCTACGTAATCGACGTCGGGCTTCTCCATACGTCCCAGGAACTGGCGAGCGTAGGCAGACAGCGACTCGACGTAGCGGCGTTGCCCTTCCGCGTATATGGTATCGAAGGCCAGGGAGCTCTTGCCCGAGCCCGAGACGCCGGTGATAACCACGAGCTTGTCTCGGGGGATAGCTACGTCTATGTTCTTGAGGTTGTGCTCTCGGGCTCCCCTTACGATTATGCTATCTGACGACATATGCCTCTCTGTGCCGAATGTTCCCGCTTATCTATTGTAGCATGAGGCCAGGGCGAAGGCACACAACAGAGCACAGCGTCTCACAAACGCATGTTTTTCTTTCAAGGTGCAGAAAGCGAATTGGTCTTGATACCTCGCAGGATTGCCTGGGTCAAACTCAGAGGACAGCCTCTGGAGGTCTGTCCCTACATTTGTCGGTAAGGATAGAACATGTAGGGTGACGCTTCAGCCTGTCCACAACAGGGGTCTGCGGTCACTTCAGCCTAAGTGGTGTCACTGCTGAAGTTGCACTATAATGCAGAGGGGGTACGTCACTCCTTTGGCCACCAGCCCCACCACTTCTCCCGTCCGCACTCTGTGCACTTGACCTGTATGGCGACGAGGCCTTCGGAATCGCAGGAATTGCACTGGAAGATTTCACCGATGTTATAGGTTGGAGTGCTCCGGAGTTTTCTCGCCGTTTCTTCTACCTGCTCAGTGACATCCTGCAGGCGATTCGCCACGGATTGGAGGTCCTGCGGTTTTTTGCGAATGATAGCGTTGGCCTCTGTCACCGTCTTCTGCAGCTGGTCAAGGGCGCCCATGGCTGCTTCGATCTTGGCAAGGCGCTCCGCCAGGTCGGCCACGGTGGACTGCACAGCCTCAAGCGCAACTGAGGCCCGTGGGGCCTGTGGGGCCTGTGGGGCCTGCGGTGCCTCAGGTGGCGTGGAAGGCGGTGGAGCTGCCTTCGCGGCCGCTGCTGGTTCGGCTTCTGCCACAGCAGCTGTTTGCGCTTTGGCATTCGCTGCTGCTACTGGCCGGGCTTCTGCATGTGGATCTGCCTCCGCTGTCTCTGCCGGCGTTGGTCTTGCCGCTGTACCTGCTGCTTGGCCAGATGCCGTCAGCAAAGCATCTATCTCAGCTTGTGACATTGTCTTTTTGTCTGCCATCAGTAGTAATCTATAACCTCTGTAATCAGCTTGTGCTGGTAGTCGACCTCTGACAGGTCTATATCGTATGGTTTACTCACTTTCCCGGAGTCTTCATCGTAGATGACACGTACTACCGGTCTGCTGATGGCACCAAGGTTAGTATCTGATATGATGCCAATCTCTTTGGTGTTAAGCCTGACGGTCAACCCGGTGGAGTAGCACGGAACCTGCCTTACAAACAACTCTACCAGCTCTGGATTGAACTGCTCCCCAGCGTAGGCCATAATATACTCGGTCGCCTCGTGAGGCATGAATATTTTTCTGCCCGGCCTTTTTGACAACAGGGCGGTGTAGGTGTCACATACGGCTATGACCTGGGCGAAACGGTTTATGTCCGTCTGTTTTAACCCATACGGGTATCCGGTCCCGTTCCACCGTTCGTGGTGTTGAAGGACTGCGTTGGCTATTGCACCGCTCGTGGAACGGTGTTGACTCAGGAGCTCATAGCCGAACATGGGATGTTGCCGTATCTTCAGAAGCTCCTTTTCGGTCAGCAAGTCTGGCCTTTGCAGAATCTCCTGAGGTACTGAGATATAGCCCACGTCCTTCAGTGTGGCAGCTACTCCCAGAGGGCCGAGGTCGGACTTGTCAAGGCCGGCACTTTTACCCAATAGCACAGACAGCACAGCCGTCTTCACTGACTGTAGGTACATGTAGTCCTGCTCCGCGTTAATCCCTGCTGTGGCGGCTTCACCGGTGCTTTCGAGTTCCATTTTGCGCGCCAGAGCATTCACCGTCCTCACCACGTCGTTGATGTTCTTGGCTGCAACACGGGACTGTCCCTGGTTCTCAATAATTAGCCGGCGCAGTGCATGCGCTGCCTTTCCCTCCAGTTCCGGTGAAACGAGGGGCTCTACAGGTACGTCGGTGACACGCCAGTCATCTAGCAAGAGCTCAACAACGGAGTTGTTGCGCAGGACTCCTATGCATTGTTCATCTAACCTAATATCCGCGTCCAATAGCATAGTGCCATAGTTGTCGTAAACAGGTGCTCCGAGTAGCATCCCCGGCTTGGCATATTTAACTGCTATTCTTCTCATTACAGTTACCTCACCGTTTTGCCCTCGGAACTGTGTCCCCTGTCTCCGTTTGACCATGCTGCTTTACTGATTCCATTACTTGTCAGGCGCCCGGCTTCTGGAGTTTGTCCACCGAGTCATCACGTTTATTCTCATACCTGTGCCACTACGATTTCCGTGTTTGCTGAATGTGAAGGCCAAATGTCCTAACCCTCGTTCGTTTCTCACAAGTGCTTTCGACGTTGCTAGCTCGTAACAACCTGGAAGGACAAAACTCATTTCGTCCCGTCCAATCACGTAACAACACCTTATCAGAGTTGAACCTGACTGATGACAGGATATACGATGAGCCAGCCATTGTGAATCACCTATCAGTCATGTTTTCCCTATGACTTTAGTCCCAACGACAGAGAACCTGGTCACCTGGATTTGGATGTTGACTGGGATTTGTGGGAGTCACCTGCCCACAGGTGCCCCGTGGGGTGCATTCATCGGGTTGGCCATCACCCGTAGGCGGGTGACTGGCACGTAATCTTCAATCTTTAACCTTCAGCTTCCTCCATCCCTTTGCGTATGCCAGCAGATTCCTCAGTCGCCTATGGCTAGCCGTCTCAGCCGGTTCAGGAAAGTGGCGAACAGGAAACCAAACAGCGTTATTCCAAGTCCTGTCAGACCCCACTGGATCCAGCCAGGGGGCGCGGCCAGGGTTATGCCCATGTAGAATGTCCCTGTGCCTGACCACTTACCTGGGTTGGAAGCACGATCGATGGCTCTGACCCTCCAGTGATAAGGGGCTTCCTTCTTGGCCGGCGCTAGCCTTTCTCCCTCGGTAACAAGATACTCCGTATCGCTCAAACCGCTCTTGTTCAGCACTACCTCGGAGAAATTCGCATCTGAGGCAACTTGGAAGCTGTAGGTGACGCCGCTGGGGTCGGTAACAGCATCCCAGGAGAACTGCGGCGTTTGCGACACTCTGGTGGCATTAGCCGGAAGCAGCAGTTGCGGTGCTGGCGGTGGGTCTGCCTCCATGGTAAAGGCCATCTCTCCCACGTTGGCAGCATCAGTCGCAATCACCGTATGTTCACCGTGTTCACTTACCGGTACATTGAAGCTCGTCTCAAAAGTGCCGTTTTCATCGGTATTGGTCTTGACCACCTGGGTGCCGTCGTACTTGACGACTATCGTTGCATTGGGTGTGAAGCCGGCACCGCTGACAGTCACCTCTGTCCCCACATGGCCTGTGGTTGGGCTAAGTGTGGTGGCAGACAGAGTAGTGAAGTCGGCAAATTCGCTGTTGCTGCCATCGGTGACTTTTATTCTATATGTGCCTTTCACCATGGCTGGCACAACGAATGTATCGCTGAAAGTGCCGTTTTCATCGGACTTGCTGGAGGTGACCTCCTTATCGGCAAAGCGAACGGCTATATCGCTGTCGGCGGCGAAACCTGTACCGCTCACGGTTACGCCGGTGCCAACGGCCCCTGACTGGGCGGAGATGGCCATTGACTGGTGTGTTAGGAAGCTGGTAGTGGTGTAGTTATCGTCCTCGCTGTCGTCTACGGCCTTCACGGTGTGGCTGCCGTTATAGCTTTCGGGAGCCTGGAAGGTGGCACCACTGAAGCTGCCATCCTCGTTGGTCCTATCGATGGCAACCTCGTCACCGTCGAAACAGATGCTCACCTCACTATTGGCAGCGAAACCTGTGCCGTCGACGATTATGTCGTCCCCAACATAGCCAGAGGAATTGTCCAGCTCGATCTCCGGGACTACATCGAAATACGAGATTTCCTGGTTGTCATCGTTGTCAGTAGCCCATACCTTGTACTTCCCTGCCGGATACTCCTCGATGATGAGATAGGTGTACAAATCGCCATTGTCGTCGCTGGAGTCCGTTTCTACTACGTTCGACTCAGCATCGAAAGAGATGTCGATTGTTCCTGGCGTGAAGTCAGCCAGGGTAACGTATAGCTTCGTTCCTACCGGCCCCTCGCGCGGGTTCAGCATTATGGTTGGTCGCGTTTCGTCCTCCGCTAGCGCTGGTGCAGCCGCTGTGGCAGCCAGCAAGAGCACAATCGCGGCCAGGCCCATAGTCTGAAGAAACCTGATGTATTTCGCCTTTGCCATGACTAGTCCCTCCTTCCTTGTTATGTGAAAAGCTCTTTCAGTGTCTTGTGAAAAGCTCCTTCAGTTCTCGAGTCAAGCCTTCAGTCTCGGTGAGTAAGCCAGAAAGGGCAACATCATCAAGCTCTTTGGCGAACGCAGCCAGATCTGTATCTTCCTCGTCCACACCCTCGAATAGGTCAAAGATGTCAGTGTTTTCAGACTCTTGACTCGGCTGGGACTCTTCATCATCTTCAGCTTGTTCTGGTGCCATCCCGGTACTAGTTATCGCGCCGTCGATCGGCACAACGATTGGGACCTTGTCTGCTGGGGTAGCCTTCTCGGCCATGGATACGGATATGGGTGCCACATCGTCGCCTGGTGGAGGTGCCTGGTCCGGGGCTGCCATAGCTACGTCCGGGCCGGGTATAGAGGCAACCTCAAAGGGGTCTAACACTAGCCCGGATGCCGGCG
>CAZTRR010000002.1:2862-65742 GCA_964616785.1 uncultured Dehalococcoidales bacterium | reverse complement strand
CCCGAGCTGGAGACACAATCGTCGCACCAATAGACTGAGCTTTCGTTCAAGACACGACCGGCCCCCTTACCATACGGCACTTCCGAGAAAGCGGACACAGTCGTTTAGCCAAGCTACAGGCAACCAGCGTCTTCCTTGACTACGCTGAACCTAGCCCCAACCGAGAATCGTCGAATGACCATCAAGTCCTGCGTCACTTTGCCCAGGAAAACCTTGTTTGCTTTTCGAGGGCAGCAACGGGATATGCCATAGGCTGGTGGCCGAAGCGTTGGCCAGCCCGGGAGACCTTATCATCGGTTCTGATTTCCACACGGCAACCGCTGGCGGGCTGGGAGCATTCGCTACAAGAATAGGCTCCAGCCGGGAACATGCTCCGCTGGTCATCAAGATGTCGGGCGTCAGTGCGGTTCTAGCCAAGCCAGTCGCCCACATCTTCTTCAGGAACGCCATAAACCGGAGACTGCCAGTCCTGAATATATGATACCGCAAGGTTGACGCCGGAGATGAAATAGAGGTACACTTAGCTGGTGGTACGGCCGCTGTAACAATAAGCGGAAACCGGCTGACGTTCAGCAGAATTCCACAAGCGATGCTGGATATACCCGGTGAAGGCGGACACATTCCCTACGGAACCAAATACGGCGATTTCAAGCCCTGATTCTCGCAAAGGCGGAACACGTCGTGCCATACAAACTGATCCTCATCCCTGGCAATGGCCCCAGCCCTCGGGTTGCCTCGGCAACCCGGAAGGTGCCGGACGCCACCGGTGTTGAATTCAACTGGGAAACACGCGCCGTGGGACAAGCAACTCAGCACATAGTCGGTACACCTTTGCCCGACAACACATTCGAATCCATAATGCGACCATCCCGTGTGATTTGAAGCCAGACGACAACGAGCGGGCAGCAGTGACTTCCCGGGTCGTTGACGCACCAACAAGGAAACTGAAGGAGGCAAGCCATGTCACAAGAAATAACTAAGGAAGAGCTTCTGGCCAAGGCACGCAAGCCGGCGGAGGATGCCATGAAATTGCATCCCTTCTACCGGGGTAAAATGCAAACCGTACCCAGATGTTGCGTTCGCGACTTCAACGACTTCGCCATCTGGTACACCCCGGGGGTAGCTGCGCCCTGTCGGGCGATTCAGGAGGACAAAGAGAGAGTCTACGAACTCACCAATAAATGGAATACCGTGGCTGTCGTTTCTGACGGCACCAGGGTCCTAGGCCTGGGTGACATTGGCCCCGAGGCCGGGCTGCCAGTCATGGAAGGCAAGGCGCTCCTTTTCAAATACCTGGGTGGCGTGGATGCTGTGCCTATCTGTCTCGACACCAAAGACCCTGATGAGATTATCCAGGCAGTGAAATGGCTCCAGCCTTCTTTCGGCGGCATCAATCTAGAAGATATTTCCAACCCTAAGTGCTTCTACATCCTCGACCGACTAAGGGCGGAGGCACAGATTCCAGTATGGCATGACGACCAGCAGGGAACAGCAGCCGTCACCCTCGCCGGACTAATCAACGCACTGAAGATTGTTGGCAAGAAGAAAGAGGATGCTAAGCTTGCTGTTAATGGGATCGGCGCCGCCAACGTAGCCATCCTGAGGGTACTTTTTGCTGATGGATTTAAGCCGGCGAACACCATAGTGGTGGATAGCAAAGCCATCCTCCATACGGGCAGAACCGACCTCGAGGAGAAACAACAGGAAAACCCATATAAATGGGACCTGTGCCAGAGAACTAACCCGGACAAAAGAAGCGGTGACATAGCTAAAGCTCTGAAGGGGGCCGATGTATGTATCTCGCTGTCGAAGTCAGGACCAGGCGTAATCTTACCTGAATGGGTCAAAGGTATGGCCAAAGACGCCATACTCTTCGCCTGCGCCAATCCCATCCCGGAAATCTGGCCCTGGGAAGCGCAGGAGGCCGGAGTCAGAATCATCGCCACAGGGAGGTCGGATTTCCCCAACCAGGTGAATAACTCCATCGGCTTCCCCGGTATCTTCCGCGGCACTTTAGATGTTAAAGCCAAGACTATCACCGATGAGATGTGCATAACTGCCGCCCATGAGCTCGCCAGATGTGCTGAAGACCGGGGCATAAGTGAAGACAGTATCGCTCCCACCATGGGAGAATGGGAGGTTTTCGTCAGAGAAGCCGTGGCGGTAGGCCTCAAGGCTATCGAGCAAGGAGTAGCCCGCGAAAAAGCTGACCGAGAGGAGCTTACCAGGCGAGCTGAAAGGATGATCAAGAACGCGAGAGAAACAACTGCCCTTCTTATGAAGGAGGGCTACATCCCTCCAGCACCTGAAGATTAGCCACACAATAGATGTGTGTGCAGAAAGGAGCACCGCCAAGATGAGGGAAATCGATTCCAAGCAGATAACCGAGACCGTGTCCAGCCTGTTTCAAGAGGCTTGCGTTTACCTTCCCGAAGATGTACTCGCCGCTCTCAACCAAGCAAAGGAAACTGAGGAGTCCCCTGTAGCCAAGGATGTGTTGGACAAGATGTTAGAGAATACCGAAATCTCCCGCAAGGAGAAGACCCCCCTATGCCAGGATACCGGCACTGCGGTGGTATTCTTGGAGATAGGGCAAGAAGTTCACATAACTGGCGGTGACCTTTACACGGCCATAAATGAGGGAGTACGCCAAGGATATGAAAAAGGTTACCTGCGCAAGTCTATGGCGGAGCAACCTTTCTCAGCCCGAGTCAACACCAAGGATAACACCCCGGCTGTCATCCACACCGACATCGTTCCTGGGGATAAGCTCAAAATTGGCGCAATACCTAAGGGAGGCGGCTCTGAAAACTGTTCTCGCCTAACTGCCCTAACTCCGGCAAAAGGTCGTCAAGGAATTATAGATTTCGTGGTAAACCTCGTTGATGAGTCTGGCAGTAATCCATGCCCGCCAGTCATTATCGGCGTTGGTGTAGGCGGAACAACGGACAAGACCATGGCTCTGGCCAAAAAAGCACTGCTGCGCAAACTCGGCGAGCCGAATCCAGACCCCGAGGTTGCTGAGTTGGAAAGGGACATCCTGCAGCGAGTTAACAATCTAGGCATTGGACCAATGGGGTATGGTGGCAGGATAACTGCCCTGGCTGTTCATGCCGAAGTCTTTCCCGCCCACATCGCCAGTATGCCAGTTGCAGTCAACATGCAGTGCTGGTGCGCTCGTCACAAGGAGACAGTACTATGATGAGCAAGAAACACGACATCCTAATTTTAGGTGCCGGTATCGCTGGACTGCGAGCAGCCGTGGAAGTTGCACGGAACAACTCGGAAGCTGACATTGCCATTGTCTCCAAAGTCCAGCTAATGCGCGCTCATTCAGTCTGTGCTGAGGGTGGTACTGCGGCAGTCATGCAACCAGACGAGGGAGACAGTTTGGAGCTTCATGCCTGGGACACAACGAGAGGCGCCGATTTTCTTTGTGACCAGGATGTCGTGATGCGCTTCGTCGAAGAAATGCCAAAAGAAATCCTGCTTTTAGACCATTGGGGGATCCCCTGGTCACGTCGCCCTGATGGCCGGATTGACCAGCGACCATTCGGAGGCCACAGCTACAATCGAGCTACATTTGCCGCCGACAAGACCGGTTTCTTCGAAATGCAAACCCTGTACGACACTCTGCAAAAACATACCAATGTAAGCAGGTACGATGAATGTTACGTTAGCTCCATCATGGTAAAAGACAATGCGTTTTGCGGCCTTACTGTATGGGACTTAGCCAGCGGCGAGTTCTTCCTCATTCAGGGCAAAGCTCTGATTATCGCTGCCGGCGGTGCTTGCCGCATGTTCGGTTTCACCACCTACTCCCTTACCGCTACCGGCGATGGATTAGCCATGGCTTACCGAGCCGGACTGCCCATTAAGGACCTGGAGTTCGTCCAGTTTCACCCTACTGGCCTGGTCCCTTCCGGCATCCTTATTACAGAGGCAGCACGAGGTGAAGGCGGCTACTTGCTCAACAGCAAAGGCGAAAGATTCATGGAGAAATATGCTGCGTCCAAGATGGAATTGGCTCCACGAGATATCGTCTCCCGCTCCGAGATAACTGAAATCGAAGAGGGCAGGGGATTTCCTCAACCGAGCGGCCTCGACTATGTTCATATTGACCTGCGTCACCTCGGCGCCGATAAAATCAACGAGCGGCTGCCTATGATTCGAGAAGTCGCCATGAAACTCAATTTCATCGACCCTATATACGAGCCAATCCCTGTTCGACCGGCTGCCCATTATTTTATGGGCGGCATTCACACCGACATCGATGGGGCAACGCCGGTAGGGGGTATCTGGGCAGCCGGTGAGTCTGGCTGCGAGTCGCTTCATGGTGCTAACCGTCTCGGTTCGAACTCAACTGCCGAGTGCCTTGCCTGGGGCAAAATCACTGGAGAGAAGGCTGCTGGCTATGTCTCAAAGCAGAAATCTTCACCCCTGGCGCCTAAAGAAGCAGCTTTGAAAAATGAAGAGTCGCGAGTTTTCGACAGGTTCAGTTCTACCAGCAAGGAAAGCTCCTATGCCTTGCGTAGGGAGCTGCAGAAAACGATGGACAGCCAGGTTGGCGTTTACCGCACTGGCCCAGACCTGGAAGCAGCTCTCAATAGAATTAAGGAACTGAAGCAATTGGTGCCAAATATCCAAGTCAAAGACCACGGACGCATCTATAATACTGACCTGCTAAGTGCCCTGGAAAGTGACAATCTCCTTGACTTAGCTGAAATCGTTGTTGCTGGAGCTCTAGCCCGCACTGAGTCCCGAGGGGCTCATTCCCGGAGAGACTTTCCACAGCGGGATGATGTCAAGTGGCTCAAGCATACTCTGGCCTACTATACGCCCACAGGACCGCGGCTCGACTACATCCCTGTAAACATCACTATGTGGCAGCCGGTTGAAAGGAAATATTAGGGGGCTAACCGTGAAGCAAATACAACCTCGGCAGAATTACTTGGGGCCCAGCGGTTGGGTATGGGCAGGCAAATACAAACTAGAGCGTTACCTTTACATACTCCATCGAGTAACAGGTTTAGGAATACTGCTCTTCCTGATAATTCATCTGACCATGACAACCGTTTTCCGTATTCAAGGCCAGGATGTCTGGGAAGCTACAATTGCGCTACTCCGCAATCCATGGTTTAAGATTGGCGAATATCTGGTCTGCGTTGCCTTTGTCTACCACGCCTTGAACGGCTTGCGCCTAATCTTACAGGAATTGGGCTTTGCCATGGGACGACCTACTCCACCGGTTTATCCATACAAGGACGCACTCCGCAAGAAGCGGCCCTGGACAATCTCCCTGGTAGCGGTGATCATCATCCTTTCCCTGGTCTTCTTCTATGACTTCATAGTAGGAGGCTGGTGATGCGCAATACATACCTGTGGTTTCTACAACTGATTACCGGCGTACTGATAGCAGTTCTATTGGCCATACATCTGGTGATTATGCACCTCGATGCTATCCTTGGTTTCTTCGGAGTTGATGTGGCTGAGGCCGTTTCCTGGGAATCCATGATAGGCCGAGCCATCCAGGGCGTATGGGCAGGCTTGTATATGGCCCTGCTCGCTGTGGTTTTGTATCACGCTCTCAAGGGACTTCGGGGCATCATACTGGAGTCGACGCCCTCAGCTACAACCCAGCGCATCGTTACCTGGGTTATCATAGCCTTTGGCATCGTGGCCTTCATCGGCGGCACCTATGTGCCGCTGCGTCTGTTAGCCGGATAGGAGACATCATGACTGAAGACAGCACCAAACGGATAACATTCAAGGTTCAGAGGTACGACCCTGAGCAAGATAGCGCCCCTCATTTTCAGGAATTCACAGTGCCGGCCAGCCGGGGCACGACCGTACTCGAAGGTCTCATATATATAAAAGAAAACCTGGATAGCAGCCTAGCTTTCCGTACCTCTTGCCGCATGGGAATCTGTGGCTCCTGCGGCATGCTTATCAACAACTATCCCCACCTCGCCTGTCATACACAAATAGAAGAATTTCACTCTGACACGCTAACAGTCAAATCTTTGCCCAACCTGCCTATCATCAAAGATCTGGTGCCTGAGCTGAATCCTCTTTTCGAGAACCACAAATCGGTAAAGCCCTATATCCTCCGCTATGATGAGGAGGAAATGAAAGAGCCCACTGCTGAATTCGCCCAGACGCCCCAAGAACTACGGAGTTTCTTGCAGTTTACTTACTGCGTGAAGTGCGGTATATGTGTTGCTGCTTGCCCGACCGCGGCCAGCGACAAGCTTTTCCTCGGCCCCCAAGCTCTAGCGCAGTGTTACCGCTACTGTGCTGACAACCGGGATGAAGGTGAACAGGAAAGGTTCCCTGTGGCAGACACTGACCATGGAATATGGCATTGTCACCTTGCCGGTGCCTGCTCAGAAGCCTGCCCCAAGGGACTAGACCCAGCTCTGGCAATTCAGCTACTCAAAAGACGACTGGTATCTCAGGCCTTTGGACTCCGGAAAAAGCAGCAGCCCGCTCCGCTAGTCTCACCTCCCACTGAAACCAAGCCCAAAGTTCCTTTCCCTGAGTTCACTGTGAAACAAAGCTAAATGAACTGCTGCGAAGGAGGAATAACGATGGCAACTCTGAACATAGAATCTCCGCTCGATGAGGAAACCGTCAAGAGCTTGAAAGCCGGTGACCAGGTTTTTATTACCGGCGTCATCTATACCGCTCGAGATGCCGCCCACAAACGCTTGATTGAAGCTCTAGATAAGGGTGAAAGGTTACCTCTCGACCTTACCAACCAGATTGTCTATTACATGGGGCCATCTCCAGCCAGGCCAGGGCAAGCCATCGGCTCGGCGGGACCAACAACCAGCGGACGGATGGACAGCTATGCTCCCCGCCTTATGGCTGCCGGCCTGAAAGGAATGATTGGAAAGGGTAACCGGTCACAAGCAGTCAAAGATGCCATGAAGGAATACAAAGCAGTGTATTTCGCTGCCATAGGCGGTGCTGGAGCCCTGATTTCCAAAAGCATCAAGAAGGCAGAGGTAATAGCCTACGAGGACATAGGTGCAGAGGCAATCCGCCGCCTTGAAGTGGAGAGCTTCCCGGCCACCGTTATCAACGATATCTACGGCGGCGACCTGTATGAACAAGGAAAAGCCAAGTATCAGGTTAAAGCGTAATCCTAGATCTCGCATGTCAAAGCTAGAGTTTGTAAGGCTCCGCACCGGTGAGCACGAACTCGGGGCTCTTAGGATTAGACAGAAATAAGCTTGAAACGGAGGATGGCAAATGGGCTTACAAGAGATTTTTGAAAAGTATAAACCACGTGGACTACGATTGTCTTGGGATGCTTTTGAAGATTATGTGAAGAAGGTAAAGGCAGAACTCATAGAGAGGGCGAAGCGAAGAGACGTCGTTGCCTACAGCGAGCTAATGAGCAGGTTTCGGATTAGCCGAAGGGATATAGGATGGGTAGTAGGAGCATGTAGTGCCAGTGAGTTTGAGCAGGGCAATCCGTTGCTCTCAGCAATTGTCATCAATAAACAGAAAGGGACATCTGGTGAAGGATTTTGGGGACTAAGGGGTGTACCGGCTGAATTAAGCCGAGACAAGTGGGAGAGGAAGGGCATAGCTCCACCGGAAGACGTTGAGAGGAAAAGACGTCAGTTCTGGGAGCTTCAATTGAATAGAGTCCATGACCATTGGTACAAGCAAGGTTCTTGAGAGTTATACAGGGGCAGAGCGACGCTATAGGGGCGCTGTAGATGTAGAAATTGAGTGTCAAGTATGTGTGTAGTTACTGAGAATTGGTATGCAGCAAGGAACAGTCAATTGTTAATAGCCCATTCGACAAACTTGGACACGGAAGTTGGAGCGTTGGACATGATTTGGCCTTCAACTGCCTTTTAGTCCAAGGGAGATAACCCTAAGCAGCGCGGCCACGCTCTTGGCATCGCAGATTTCCCCTGAAGCGATAAGGTCAGGTATCTGAGATAAAGGCACTCGAACAACCTCGATGTCCTCGGTGTCTTCAGCCTGAAGCCGTTTCGGTATGAGGTGTGTAGCCACATACAAGTGCAAGTACTCAGTGCAGTAGCCGGGGGCCGCATAGAAACCCCCAAGCTTGTCTATCTTGTTCGGCAAATACCCTATCTCCTCCTGCAATTCACGACGAACACAGGCAATCGGCTGTTCACCGGGGTCAATACCACCAGCCGGAATCTCCAGGAGAGTCTTACCCACAGCTTTACGGAACTGGCGAACCAGAATAACTCTATCCTTAGAATCCAAAACCACCACCGCCACGCAATCGCTATGCTCAACAATCTCGCGAGTCGTCGTCTTGCCCTTGGCCTTCTGTACAACTTCAACTCGCAGTTTCACCGCCCGGCCATCATAAATCTGTTGGCTTGATAAGGTTTCCTCCATCAGTGACGCTCTTCCTCTCTATTTAAACCGCCATGCCTAAGCAGGCATATCCCGAATCCGAATATCGAAACTCCAAGCAAATTCTCTGTGGTTGTCAGGTCCCTGACCTGACAACCACAACTCCCCCACCCCTTATGCAAGCTCTGCCTGCACGCATATTGTCTAGCACTTCGTACCTAGTGCTTACGATTTATCTTATTCAGGATTCTTCATCATGCGCAAATGACTAATGCGCTACATGCGACTCCTTGCTTGGTTCAAATTGAAAGATAAGAGCCACCTCATCACAATCAGGAAACTTCGGGCAACGATAACACTCAGACCAAATCTTGCGCGGCAACTCCATCTTGTCAAGCTGGCGAAAACCCTGCTTCTCAAAAAAGGCAGGCTTGTAGGTCAGGCAGAAGACTTCGGGTATGCCTAATTCCCTGGCTTCATTGAGACAGGCCTCAACAAGCTGTGAACCCAATCTCTGACTATGTTTGTCCTCACTTACTGCTAAAGACTTAATCTCAGCCAAATCTTCCCACCAAATATGGAGGGCTACGCCAGCAATAACCTGACTATTGCTACCCCTGATGACGAAATAGTCACGTAGGTTCTCGTATATCTCGCTTAACGCCCTGGCCAGCATCTCACCTTTGTCAGCAAAATCATTCACCAGGCCGTGTATGCGCTTGGCGTCGCCTATCCTGGCTTTCTCCACCTTCATAATATCTTGCCTCTGAGTCTGTGCCCCAGAGAGCTATAGAAATAGGTCTTAGGCTGAACTCTCAAGAAGCGGGCCACATAAGGACTAATCTTGACTTGGACTTCTTCCCCGCTACGCAGCGGTGACTCAACCTGTCCATCAAGGCTGAGCATCGCTTCATGGCTGGTAGTCACCTTTAGCTGGATTACCGCCTCTGGCGGCAGCACCAGAGCCTTGTCCAGGGTGAGATGAGGGCAAAGGGGCTTGAGCAGGATTTCCCTGGCCTGGGGGTGCAGGATGGGCCCACCAGCCGCTAGTGAGTAACCAGTGCTGCCCGTAGCCGTAGCCACTATTACACCATCAGCCCGATACGTGGCCAACACTTCGTCGCCGATTTTGGTTTCGATGTTAACCAGCCGAGCCGAGCTTCGCCGTCCCACAACTACGTCATTCAGAACATGAAAAACCTTTCCCCCAGAAGGCGTTCCCGCTTCAAGCATCGCCCTTTCTTCAATCCAACCCTCGCCACCCAGCAAGCGAGGTAGCTTATCCAAAGCCTCAGCAGCTTCGAGTTCGGTCATAAACCCCAGGTTCCCGAGGTTTATGCCCACAATAGGCACTGAGTGTGGAACAACGGCTCGGGCTGCCCGAAGAATAGTGCCATCGCCGCCAATGCTCAAGATTAAGTCAGACTCAGCTACCTGAGCCTTTGCCTGCTCCTCCTCCCAGGCTGAACATAGCCACACGGAAATACCATGGGCGCTCAGGAACTTCTCAAGCTCACGGCTGAAAGCCTTGGCCTTCTCGATCTTCGGGTGATACAGGATGCCAACTCGTTTCACAGACGACGAGAGTCTATCACCGCCAGCTGAAAGGTGTCAAATTGCCATGACTCGCGCAATGTGATAACATCGACGAGCTGCTGACGAGCCACGCAACTGCAATCCTCAAGAGGCAAATCAGTGAGTGAAATTCTTCTGAGCGATTGGTCACATGGCATCCGCTGTAGAGTTCCTAGCTCAGCTGGAAGTAAACGTAGACACTCAGGCGGTCCTCAGAATCCAGGGCTACAGGGGCGATGGTGAGCTGAAGGCTGGTATCCGCGAAATCACGACCAGGCAGGTGGAGGCAGCGCGGCAGCTAGCCAGTCCCAGAGCGCTCTACCGCGAAGTCCAGGTCCTGGGAATTGACGACGGCACAATAAGGCTCGAGGACGGCCTGCTGCTACACGTTGGTGCAACAATAGCCCGATGGTGGCACGGCAGCCACTCACTAGCCATGGCTCTGTCTACTATCGGCGGGGCACTGGAAGAAAGGGTGATGGCGCTTTCCAAGACGGGTGAGCATGCGGAAGCGCTCGTCCTGGACATTGCCGGCTCAGTAGCCCTCGGCAGCGCGACCGACCAGGTGCGCCGCTTTATCTGCGAAAAGGCTTCAAACCGCGGGATAGAGGTGGGCCCGGCGCTGAACCCCGGCTACAGGGAGTGGCCTTTGACCGACCAGCGGCTGATTTTCAGCCTCATGCCAGCCGAAGACATTGGCGTTCGCCTTAATGACCAGTTTATGATGGTACCCAAGAAATCTGTTTCTTTCTGTGCTGGCTTGGGCGTGACCGAGACCACGGAGGACTTCAACCGCTGTAACCACTGCGGCGTGGCCAAATGCCCCTACAGAAGGGTCGACAAGCAGTCCAAAACAGACTGATTACTTGAAAACGACCTTCAATGGCGAGTCCTACATATCCCACGTCCCTGGCTGCTACTGTATACCAAATTCGAAATTCGAATATCAAAATTCAAAGTACCAAATCCAAAACGACTGGCTTTATGTCACAGGCTTTCGAGCTTGGAGCTTTAGGGTTCTTTGTGGTACGCAAGTAACCGCGAGGTTACATACTGAGCCTATTGGAGGTCACGGCTCATCTGACGAAGCCCTGGAACGGGGTGGTGATGGCCGGTCACCTGCGGCGTAGCGGCGGAGCCATTCGGCCATCTCGGGGTCACCTATACTGTCCTGAAGAAGCTGCTGCTCAAGCCTCAGGCCTTCGGGCAGGGGCAGTGACACGCCCTCATATGCATTCTGACGGTCATTGCGCAGGCTGGTCTGTGGATAGGCGGACATGGTCTCAGCCAGCTCGAGGGCACGCGCCAGCGCCTGCCCCTCAGGGACGACCTCCTGGACAAGGCCGATACGGAGTGCATGGTCAGCGTCGATAAGCACGCCCGTCTCAATCAAGTAGAGCGCATTCCCCAGTCCTACGATCCTGGGCAGGCGCTGAGTACCCCCGTCTACTAAGGGAACGCCCCAGCGGCGGTCGAGGATGCCGAAGCTGGCGTTATGAGCGGCGATGCGGAAGTCACACCAGCAGGCCAATTCCACACCGCCTGCCAGGCAATAACCGTTAACGGCGGCTATGGTTGGCTTGGGAAGGTCAATGATACGGGTGAAACCCATCGGACCAGACTCATCAGCACCCGGGCGAGCCACCAGGCTCTCAATGTTCTTTAAGTCAGCTCCAGAGGAGAAGGCGAGTTCGCCGGCACCGGTGAGGATGAGGACGTCGACACTTTCATCTCGGCGAAAGGATTCGACAGCCTCAAATAGCAGCCCAGCGGTCTCGCCGTCTACACAATTGCGGACTTCGGGCCGGTTAATAGTCACTACAAAGGAACGGCCCTTCCGTTCTGTCTCGACTTTAGCCATACGGATACCTCCTCAGTACAGAGTCGACAGACTTGGTGCCGAGCTGGATTAGGGGTTGCTGAGTATGGTTGGAACGGGAAAACTCAGAGCCTCCACGAAGTATTCCTGAAAGCGGGACTCGACAGTGAGTTCTACATATTCCACTTTCCTGGCCATTTCCTCAGCCTCTCGCCTTTTGTCCACACTTATCAAGGCAAGCCGCGCTCCTTCACCAGCAGCATTGCCCACGCTGTAGACCTCATCCGGGGCACATTCGGGAAAAAGCCCGATAGCCAGGGCATGCTCCTTGCTGACATAGCTACCAAAGGCGCCGGCAAGTACAATCTTGTCCAACCGGGTTATCTCCAGCTTGTCCATCAGAACCTTGGCGCCAGCATACATGGCTGCCTTGCCCAGTTGCACTGACCTGACATCCCCGATGCAAATGGCAATATCCTGGCCCAGTGCTGTCTCATCGGCCCAGGCAATGACAAACGCCGGGCCTTCATCGGTCGTCATCAGCCGCGGAGAATCAAGTTTCCGACTAAACCGACCGCTCGTTTCAATGACGCCCGCTTTGACCATCTCAGCTACGGCTTCAATGATGCCTGACCCGCAGATGCCCCTCGCTTTGACCGAAGGCGACGCCGCACTCCACTCCTCACTACCTATGACCTTGAATTCAACCTCCAGGCTTTGCCTGTCTATCCTGACATGTTCAATCGCCCCCGGGGCAGCCCGCATGCCAGACTTGATAGTGGCACCTTCGAACGCAGGGCCCGTAGCGCACGAAGCACAAAAGAGCTTGTCTCTGTTGCCCATCACCAGTTCACCGTTGGTGCCGATGTCAATGATGAGCACCATGTCATCCTGATTGTACGGCTCCTCAGCAATGAGCACGCCAACATTGTCAGCGCCAACAAAGCCGGCCTCAATAGGCAGGATGTGTACATTCGTCGATTGCTGCACAGCCAGCCCCAGCTCTCGGCCCTTGATGTCCAACGGCCTGCTCACAGTCGGCGCAAATGGTGATTTGGCCAAATACACCGGATCGATGTTAAGGAAGATATGATGCATGGCTGTATTGCCAACGACAGCCATCTCCGAGATGTCACCGGGGGTAACGCCCAACTGTCCAGTCGTGCTGACAATCAGTTCACCTATGCCGTCAACAATCGCTCGATTGAGAATCGCCAGTCCATCAGGCTCCTTCATGGTATAGCTGATACGTGATATGACGTCCTCGCCGTAGGCCACCTGTGGATTGAGCATACCATCTGTCGCCAGCACTTCACCAGTGTGCAGGTCACAGAGATAGCCAGCCACAGTGGTGGTACCGATGTCAACAGCCAGCCCGTAGCTGCCATCAGCATAGCCGGGTTCGACCTTGACGATCTCCTGCCCCACCCAAACAGTGACGGTTACTTTCCAGTCGGCACTACGGAGGATATGCGACAAATCCTTGAGGACAGCATAATCAATGGTGACCTCTTCCAGACCGGCGGAGCGGGCAAGCTCAGCAGCCAGCCGCTGGCAATCGGCAGCGGGGTCGTCTAATGTCGGCGCAGACAGCTCAAGGTAATATTTCCTGACGGCGGGCTTGACCGGGATCACCCTCTCAATCGTCGACTTGCGGATAACCTGCTTTGACCTGCGGCTCGTCTCCGGCACGAATACGACGACATCGCCAAGAACTCTGGCCTGGCAAGCCAGGCGGTATTCAACGCCAAGGCCTTGCCGCGATAGAAGCTCTATCTCTCTTTCCGTTGGAGGTGAAAGGGACTGGGCACCTAGCTCCGTGCCGTGCTTGGCAAGCAACCCTTCATCAACCTTGACCAAGCACTTACCGCAGACGCCTTTGCCACCGCACACAGATTCAATATCCTCACTCAGTTCTTGGGCTGCCTCAAGAAGCGTCTTACCGTCCTCGATGCGACCCTCGCTACCCGAAGGCTCGAAGATAACCAGATGCGCGCTCGAAGTAGTATCCTTCACCACAATACTCCGTTACAAACCAACACAGGGCAGGCAATGCAAAGGAGCCAACTGCTAATATACCAAACACCTAATGCCACAGGCAATTGCCACTGGGGTATTTCGGAGATCCCTTTGCGCAGACCATGCGGTACTGCAAAATCTGCCTTACGCTGGCAGCTGATGAGCAGGCAGGTGAGTCTTGGCAGTATCAATCATCATCTTCACATTGTCAAACGTGGCATCTATGGGACACTCGCACCCAGTGCTGAGAATAAAGCCGCCGTCTTTGCCGACAACGTCTATCAATTTCTCACAGTATGCGGCAACATCCTCAGTTGTGCCGATAGAGAGAAGGGATGGCGGCACATCCCCCATGATACACATGTGGTCGCTCAAGATCTCCTTTGCCTTGAAGATATCGGTCCTGCTATCAAGCTCGCATATGCACTTGCCCCTGGGCAGGTCTTTCAGATAGGGAAGGTTCAAGGTCCAGTCGGTGTCGAAGTGCAGTATGGTCGTAAACCCTTCGGCAGCGAAAGCATCCACCATTCTCTTCAGATAGGGGAACCCAAACCGCTCGAAGACCTTCAGCGGGTAAAAGAAAGCAGAGCCCCGTTCCAGAGGGAGGAAGACCCAGGGATTAGCGGTGGCTTTGATGTCGTTGATAGTGTTCTGAATCAGGTCGGGAACCATGGCATCCATCGCTGCCTCAACCTCGTCAGGGCGACGATGCAAATCAAGCGTGAACTGGGTGAGTGACCTGCATACAGACAGTATCATAGTGCAACTCCAGGTAGTCGCCCCTCCCAGGACGATGGCCCCGTGGTCACTCCAGGCTTTAGCGTCACCCAGGGATATCTCAAGTATCATCTTCTGGAGGGCGTCTATTTGGTCGAGAGGACGTCCTGTCACCCGGGGGAGGAATTCCTCACAGAACCCATTCCAACCGCGATCCACAATCGTATCATAGTCCTCGGCGGTCATAATCTCGCGCTCCATGGCCTGAATCTGAGCGTCCTCGGAGACACCTCCTTTGCCTGGAAACCGCATCCGCGTTGGCGCCGCGGATATGCGCCAGCTATGTCTCGGCCAGAGCAAGTTAGCGCCAAGCACGGCATCATAGCCGCCGAGGGCATCATACGTGGCTATAAGAGCTTCTAGTGCTCTCGGGGGATTCCTGATAGCTTCAGTCTGGGGTACACCCTGATACCTAAGAGCAAATTGCCCCATCAAAGGGACTATCGGGACCCTATCGGGAACCTGGAGGTTGACGGCAGCCCACACCCTCTCCTCTCGGGTCATGGTTTCCTTTACCATTTGTATTGCCCCCTGGCAAACCCCTCACATGTCCAGACTCAGATTCAACGAGCAGGCAGGTAACCCTTGGCGGTATCAATCATTGTCTTGAAGTTTTCGAACTTGGCATCAGCCGGGACCGTGCAGCCGGAACTGAGAATAAACCCGCCGCCATCACCAACAACGTCGATGAGCTTCTTGCAGTAGGCTTCCATGTCCCCCGGTGTTCCAATCGCCGACAGCGATGCCGGCACATCCCCCATAATGCACATGTGGTCCTTCAGTATCTCCTTCGCTTTGAAAATGTCGGTCGTGCTGTCCAGTTCGCATACACACTTGCCTCTGGGTAAGTCCGTTAGATAGGGAAGATTCAGTGTCCAGTCCTGGTCGAAGTGCATGACTGTGAGGAGGCCTTCAGCAGCAAAGGCTTCGACCATCTTCTTCATATAGGGGAACTCGAAGCGCTCGAAGATCTTCAGCGGGTAATAGAAGCCCCCTCCCCTTTCCAGTACCAACATCACACCCGGTATCCTGGTAAGTCGAGCCCCCTCAATCGCACCTTGGATGAACCCATCAACCATGGCATCCATCGCTGCCTGGACTTTGTCCGGGATCCTGTGAAGGTCCATAGTGAAAGCCGTGAGAGACCTCTTAGTAGACAGGAACATCAGGGGTGATTCGACTATGGCACCACAAAGCGATGGGATTCCGCGCTCAGCCCATGTCTCCCCTTCCTTGGTGTAGTGCTCTGTTTGCCTCTGCGTCCAGGCGATTATCTGGTCAGGGCTAAAGGGAGTAAACCGCTCACGGTGCTTCTCGGCGAACCCCGACCAACCCAGGTTAATGATTTCATCATAATCCTCCGCAGTCAACTGCTCTCGTTCCGCATACTGAGGCTGGGAATTCTCTGAGACAGCGGGGTCCTGACCGGGGAACCTGTAATCTCCCGTACCCAGAGCTACCGTAACGCCTGAAGCCACCGTTGGGGTAAGGGCGAGGCTGTAGCCGGGCAGTATCATCGCATCCCAGCCACCCACCTCATCGAAGATATCCACTATGGCCTGGAACCCCTCCCTCCAGTGAGAGATGCCATAGGCTACCGTCATACCCTTACGCCGGCAGGGAAACATAACATCCATAAGGGGGGCCACGGGCACGCGGTCATAGGGTTCAAGCTTGATAGCCGCTTCCACCCTCTCTCCTGGAGTCATGGTTTCACGTATCATTTATTCCCCTCCCTGGCGAATCCCCTGCATATATCCACACCTTCAGATGCGTCGTTGGTGAAAGCATCAGCGCCGGCGTACTTCCGCACCTGCTCAGTGACAATCCCACCACCGATGATAACCTTGACCTTGTCCCGCAGCCCGGCTTGCTCAACTGCCTCGACCGTCTCCTTCATCGATTCGAATGAGGGAGTCAGCAGACCAGACATCCCCAGAATGGGTGCCCCCGTTTCACTCAATTTCTCCACGATGACACCAGGCGCCACGTCTATCCCCAAATCATGGACCTCAAAGCCGGCCGCCGTAAGAAGGGTAGCTGCGATGTCCTTGCCTATGTTGTGTATGTCACCTTTCACCGTGGCGAGAACCATCTTGCTCAGTGGCTCCGCCTGCTTGCCAGCCTTCAGCATGGGTTCGACAACAGCCATCGCCTCCTTGAACATCTCGCCAGATATGATTAGCTCGCTGAGAAAATAGTCCTTGCTCTTATAGCGCTCGCCAACTATGTCCATGCCCTTGCGGCATTCAACGATGATCGTCATGGGGTCAACGCCAGCATCTATTTTCTCACGTACCAGCTTCCTAACCTCATCCTCATTCAAGTCAGCCAAAGCATCGGCCAATTCTGACATATTCCCTCCTGCGTTCAGTCCTCATATGTGAAAGCCCCACATCTGCAGTGGGGTTGAAGCTATCTCGTCTACATCCCTAGACCAGCCACCGCTTCCGCCGCTTGTAATGCTTCACTTCGCTGTATTTCCTTTTTTCGCCCAGCTCGCTGAGCCCAAGATAGAATTCCTTCACGTCTGGATTATCCATTAATTTGCTAGCGGGCCCGTCAAGAACAATCTTGCCATTCTCCATAACATAGCCATGGTCAGCAATAGAAAGAGCCGCTACAGCATTCTGCTCCACGAGGAGAACCGAGGCTCCCTGCTCCTCCTTAATTCTCTTCACTATGTCAAAGATCTCCTCCACTATAATCGGACCCAGGCCCATGGAGGGTTCATCGAGAAGAAAAAGCTTCGGTCTTGCCATTAAGGCACGCGCTATCACCAGCATCTGCTGCTCGCCGCCGGAGAGATACCCGCTCACCTGTCGACGAAGCTCCTTCAGCCTGGGGAAATAGTTGAAGACCATATCCCTTTCACTACCCAGGCTTGACTCGCGCCGGCGCACATAGTGGCCAGCCTCAAGGTTCTCGTCAACGGTAAGGTGCTCAAACACCATCCGCCCCTCCATCACCTGGCTAATTCCCATGCTGACTCTCTGCTCTGGCTCTATGTGGTCTATCCGCTCACCCTCAAACTCAATGCTCCCATCAGTAACCTCTCCCTCTTCCGTCTTCAGCAGCCCCGAAATAGCCTTCAGCACGGTGCTCTTACCGCCACCATTAGCTCCCAGCAGGGCAACAATGCTCCTATCCGGCACGTCGAGGGACACCCCCTTCAGCACCAGTATGACCTCGCTGTAGCAGACCTCGATGTTATTTACGTTCAGCATGCAGTATCTCGATTCGCCAAGGGGACTCCCGGAATCCGGGAGTCCCCTTGGTGCCTAATTCACAGCTTCCAGAAATCCACTTCTTGTGCTTCCTCAGGCCAAGGTGGCATCTCCTGCCAGAGCTTGAGGATTTCAAGACCGAAGTCAGGGGTCGTCTCAACGATTATCACATCGCGCGCCCCAGCATGGTTTTCAGTTGACCATGGCAAAGGACCGAGCAGTCCCTCTGCAGTATAGCCCTTCATCTCGTGTTCCATGATCCACTTGATATTGTCTCCGGTAAGCTCATCATAGCCATATTTGTCAATCGCCTTCTCAAGTGCCTCGTTAATCAGTATGGATCCAGCGTAGTTAACTATACGAATCCAGTCAAGTGGCGGCGCATCCGGGCGAGACTCCGCGTGAATCTGGTCTAGCAGAGCCAGAATCTCCACCTCATCTGCCATCTCGGGAAGTGCGCACGGGCTGTGGCTCATCAGGCCAGTCGTCGCCTCCGGGTCCAACTGGCGGAAGCTCATCATCATCGTTATGAAGATGTCTATGAGCTGCGTCGACTCTGTCAAGCCGGCTGCATACGCCGTCTTCTGGAAAATCAACTGCGGGGCGCCGGTTAGCGGCATCAGCACATAGTCGCAGTTGGCATTCTTGAGGTTAGTTACCTGCGACGTAACATCCGTGGCCGCCATGGTCATCCATTCTTCAGCGACGATAGGCCAGTTCAATTCATTCTCCAGCATCCACTTCACCGGTTTGATGGTGCTCTTTGAGAACGACGCATCCAAACCCATGATGCCGATTCTGGGGGGATCTGCCCCTTCCCAGTTGTCCTTGATCCAGGTCAGGCTGCACCGGTACATGTCAGCATAGTGCGGGAAGTAGCCGAACATGAACGAACCCGCGGTGTGCGGGAGCAAAACTGCGTATTCAGTCGGGCCTGAGCACGGCATGTGATATCTATCGGCCAATGGCTTGATGGCCGGCTGGTAGTTGGCGCAAGCACAGCTGATGTAGTGCACCTTATCCTGGTTAACCAGTTTTTCAAAACCTGATACCGCCAGGTCATTATCGTACCGAGCGTCAACAACAACGACCTCTAGCTGGTGTCCGGCGACTCCACCCAGCTCCTCGTTTACGTACTTTGTCCAGTCCTCAATGGATTCCAGACCCGGCACCGACGACGCGGCGATTGGACCGGTCAGGTCAGTGAGAAGGCCGATCTTTATTACCCCCTCCTGCGGCCCTGTCGGTGCCGCCTTGCACCCAACCAGAGGCAGTGCCACCAGCAGGATAGCCATCAACACGAACATACCTATTCTCATAGTCTTGGACATTTCTCCTCCTTCTTTTCCTAGTCTCTCAAGGGCCTTGTCTCTCAATCTCAGTCACATAAACATCACCTCCGTGATTCTAGTGTGAAAACGGCCACAGGCGATAGTAAGCCTTGAAGATCGCCCACCGGTGTGCCAACCCTCTGGGCTCAAGCGTTAGGAACAATACGATTATGAGGCCAAAGACAAAGAGCATCAACGGCCCCAGCAGGCTGCCCGCACCTGGAAAAACGGTGGAAAGCGAACTGAGGATAGCGCTGAGTCCGTTGTTCAGGATTGCTATGAATATCACCCCAAAGAAGACCCCGGTTATTGTACCGAGACCACCAATGATAACATAGCCCAGATACCAGAAGGACTGTATCAGCGAGTAGCTGTCAGGCGTAATCACGCCGCGCGCATGCGCTGCCAGCGCTCCGCCGACCCCGGCAAAAGCGCAGCCTATGAAGAAAGCCAGCAGTTTGTAGGCTGTCAGATTGATGCCCATTACCTCAGCCGCCAAATCATTGTCTCGTATGGCAATAAATGCCCGCCCCACATTTGTCCTGACCAGGTTCTTGGCGAGAAACGTGGCCATCAGCAAGGCCACGAAGACGATATAGAAGTACATGCCCGGACTGGTGAAGTCAAGCCCCCCCAACTTCGGCGCCGGCGCAGACATGCCAAAAGAGCCTCCGGTAACACTCGTCCAGTGCACTATGACGTACATTATGATGAACTGCGCCGCTAATGTAGACATTATCAGGTAAAACCCTTTAAGCCTGATAGATGTAAGCCCCACTATAAGTCCGACCAGCCCAGCAGCGATACCGGCAACAGGCACGGCAATCCAGAAGGACAAGCCCGCTTGGGAGACCAGAAGAGCCGAAGCATAGGCACCGACAGCCACAAACGCGCTGTGACCCACAGAAAGCTGCCCGCAGTATCCGGTCAGGATTTGTATTCCCAATGCAGCTATGATAATACCCATAGTAGTTATGATTATGGTAAGCATATAGGTGCCGGTAACCAGAGGGACGCAAAGACCAAGAGCAATACCGACAGCCAGCAGAACCCACTGTAGCCGGGTCCTGAAAACAGCCATATCCTGCTCGTAGGTCTCATTGAAGGTACGACAAGGCAGATGCACTCTCTATATCCTCTCTATTCTCTTTAGACCGAAGAGCCCGTAGGGCACAATCAGCAATAACACCAGCAAGATGATGAAAGGAATTACATCCTCGATACCAATTAACCAGGAGCCCAAATAAGCTGCACCGAAGTGCTCGGCGATACCCAGAACAAGTCCGCCAATCAGGGCACCTGGGACCGATTCCAGGCCGCCGAGAATAACAGCCGGGAGGACTTTGAAACCGAAGTCGTCGAGGGAGTAGCCTACAGATAGTATGGTGCCCACGATGATGCCGCCAGCCGCAGCAGCCAGGCTGGCAATAGCCCACGATGCTCCGAATATGCGCTTGACGCTTATGCCAACCGATTGGGCCACCTGCTGATTATCCTGAGTGGCTCTCATAGCAACGCCGATAGAGGTAAACTTGAAAAACGCAATGAATATGGCAAAGAGGATGGCTGCGGCCGCAAGGCCCACAATGAAAATCGGCAGCACGTTTGCGCCCAGCACAACGACCGGCTGAGTGGGGAGGTAGGATGGTAAGGACTTGCTGTACACACCCCAGACAATCAACACTATTCCTCGCACCATAAGGTATATGCCAATGGTAACCATGAGTATCGCCAGATGGGGTTGCCCAATCATACGGCGCAAGAAAATGAACTCAACCAACATACCCAATAGGAAGGCGACCGCCAAGGTTAGAACGACCGCCAAGTAGAACGGCAATCCTATTGTGATGCTCAGGACATAACAGATATAGGCGCCAAGGCACATCAAGCTTCCCTGGGCCAAGTTGAAGATGCCGGTGGCCTTATATATGAGGACGAAGCCAAGGGCGACTATACTGTACACAGAGCCTACTGCTATTCCGATGACCAGGTGCTCTACTATGGCGCTCATGTGTCCTCGTCCTCCACTGACGCGATTTGAACCGCAGTGGTTACTGTAGCGGTTCTGCCGTCCCTGTACGTTACCTTAGCTTCAGCCGTATATTCCATCTTGTCCCCATACAGGGCTTCTATCATATCAAGGTAGCGCTGGCTAACTTCCTTTCGCCGCAGCTTTCTCGTTCTGGTCAACTCAGCATCATCAGCGTCCAACTCCTTGTGCAGTAGAGCAAACCTCCTTATCCTCTGCTTCTCGGGCAAACGCCCATTTATCCTCATCACGTCCTGTCTGATGAGGTCATAGGCTTCCGGTTTCTGGGACAGGTCAACAAATGTAGTGTAGGGAATGCGGTGTGTCTCAGCCCATTTCCCCAGGTTGGGGAAATCAATGCTGATCAGGGCACCGACAAAGTCCTCATCGTCGCCAGTGATAACAGCATCCCTGATATAAGGCGAGAATTTGAGCTTGTTTTCGATGTATGAGGGTGAAAAGCCAGTCCCGTCCCTCAGAGCTCCAAGGTCCGCCAGTCTATCGATGCAGACTAGATGACCTCTCTCCGTGATAAAGCCGGCATCACCGGTATGTACCCAACCCTGTTCATCAATCAGTTGTCGCGTGGCTTCGGGGTTGTTGTGATAGCCAAGCATCTTTTGCGGGCCTCTCGAGAGCACTTCCCCTCCTTCGGATATCCTCAACTCACTGCCAGGCGTAGGCACGCCGGAGGTCTCGGAATCAATATCACCTTTCAGATGCATAGCCGTCGGTGTACACTCAATCATCCCGTACATCATCCTAGCATCAATCCCGAGAGCCAGGAAAAAATCAAAGACTTCAGAAGCCATCGAAGCGCCGCCAATAAGCATAAGCCTATTCCCCGAGTAGGCGAGCCAGTCTTTTATCGGCCTGAACACCAGAAGGTAGCCGAGGGCATAGACAGCCCGCCAGAGCCAATTCACCTTCTCATTGTTGCGCTTCAGCCGAGCTATCCTGTAGCCGACCGGCATGAACAGGTGATAAACGAATCTTTTCAAGAGGCTGGCATCAGCGATCTTTACCTGCACGAAAGAGACCTCATTCTCCAACAAGCGTGGAGCCGACGAGGCTTTGGTCGGCCCTATCTCTCTCACGTCCACGGCCACGGTTTCCGGCTCCTCGGGGAAATTAACCGTGGCGCCCCCTTTGATGAAGGCAGGAATGGCATACAGGAACTCAGCGCCATATGCCAGGGGGAAGAAGGAGACAAACTGGTCGTCCTCCGTAGTACGTGCTGGCCCATCCCAACACTGGCTGGCCCCAAGGACGCTCCGTGAGCAATGCACTATTCCCTTTGGCAAGCCCGTGGTCCCCGAGGAATAAGTCAACATGACCGGGTCTTCTTCATCGCCGCTCTCGATAATGTGCTCCAGCAGGCCGGGATGTTCCTTCTCATATTCCCTGCCAAGTTTCACCATCTCCTCAAAACGCATCAGAATAGGATCATCGTAGAACCTGAGCCCCTTCGAATCCCAGTAGACAACCTTCCTTATTGCAGGCACCTCCTCAACGATAGGCTTTTGCTCCTTGCCCTCTCTGTCCCGGTACGGAAATATGAGCTTGTCAACCTGCTCTTGGTCTTCAACGACCACAAGAACGCTGCCCGATTGCTCGATGACGTATTTGATCTCCTGAGGACCCGAATCCTGGTAGGCACCTGTCGGGATGCCTCCACTACATAGGGCAGCAAACTGAGCAAAGTACCATTCGGGTTCATTGTCGCCTACAATGGTAATCCTGTCGCCAGACTTAAGGCCCAGACTAATTAGCCCCAGGCCAAAGTACTTGGACTGTTCCCAGAAATACTTCCAGGTGTAGGGCTGCCACACCCCGAAGTTCTTATAGCGAAGAGCTGCCTTCCCCTCGCCATATCTTTCGCAAGTCTGCTTAAATAGCTTGGCTATTGTATCGCCTGGCATTGGTCAGACCCTTGTCTCATGTCTTCGCCGTCCCTAAGTACGCCTCGATAACATTACGGTCGCCCTTTATCTCACCGGGCGTGCCCTCTGCAATCTTCCGCCCGAAATCAAGAACAGCCACCCTGTGTGAAATATCCATAACCACACCCATGTCGTGCTCAATAAGGACTATGGTGTTGACTCGCTCCTCGTATATGTCGAGAACGAACCGGGCCATGTCTTCCTTCTCTTCCAAATTCATCCCGGCCATAGGCTCATCCATCAAGAGGACCTTCGGTTGTAAGGCTAACGCCCTGCCCAATTCGACTCTCTTTCGCAACCCGTAGGGTACAGTGCCGACGACCTGCTTTCTTATGGGCTCTATTTCCAGGAAATCGATGATCTCCTCCACAGCCCTTCGCTGCTCAACCTCCTCCCGGTGGGCCTTGCCGAAATAGACGCCGCCCAACACAGAACCAGCGACCCCACCAGTCATGTAGAAGTGTCTTCCAGCCAGCAAGTTGTCCTGGACGCTCAACCCCGTGAATAGCTCGATGTTCTGAAACGTTCTGGCAATACCGAGCTTGGCGATCTTGTGGCTTCGCATCCGGGTAATGTTCCGACCCTCAAAACGGATGTCCCCTGACTGAGGGCGATAGAAGCCGTTTATGCAATTAAGGATGCAGGTCTTGCCAGCGCCGTTCGGCCCTATTATAGACAGTATCTCACCTTCCCTGACTTCCACGCTCACATCAATAAGAGCCCGAACGCCGCCAAAGCTAAGGTGAAGATGTTCCAGTTTCAACTTGGTCTTATCTTCTGAAACCACTCGAAATCACCAATTCAAGTGCTGCTCCGGCACAAGCACGTTCTCCTATGCCTTGTCCGCTCCCGCGGCCACCCGCGCCTATGCCAGTATTGCCTTCAGGATGGACTCAGTCTTCTCCCTGATGTACTCCTCTAGCGTGCATTGACTTCTCAGGAACCATCGCCTGACTGCCCACATGTGGCCAGAAACAACTATGTCGTGTGCCATCAACGTAATGTTGCCAATCTCGAATTCACCCATTTCCACACCCCTCCTCAACAATCCCTCACAAGCCGCCACGTCACGAGCCGCAGACTCCAGAACGCGCCGACGCACCTTGGGGTCCAGGTTTTTTGTCTCTTGGTACGTAAAAAGGGTGAAATCAGGATCTTCCCCTACCCCTTGATAGTATGTCTTGATGAACTCTCGCAGAGCATCGGCTGGGGCAACACTGCCTAGGCTATCACAGAGACCTTCAATCGTTTGGGTCAGGTCGGTTAAGCCGCGATCGATGACCAAATAGAGAATGTCCTCCTTCGACCCGACGTAGTTGTAAAGGTTACCTTTGCTCATACCGCAGGCGCGGGCGATTTCATCAACGTTCGTGCGTTCGTATCCCTTCTTCACAAACGCGCGAGTTGCACATCGAGCTATGTGCTCTCTGCGAGTGGCAACCAATTCCTGATCGCTGCTCAAGGTTCGCATATCATGTTTGACATGCAGGTTTCGGACCTCGACTCAGGGTGACTGACTGGCCAGTCACCCTGACAGTCTACCTTCAGACGGCACTCGTGTCAAGTCCCCGGTCTCATCATCACAGACCGTTTGGCACCACTTCCTAGTCGCTGAACCGGGGCGGCCTCTTTTCCAAGAAGGCCTGCAAGCCCTCAGCCACTTCGTCTGACACCATAAGCCTTTCTACAAGCTCAGGCTCACACGGATACAGGTCAGCCATTTTCAACAATGACGCTGCGTTGACGATTTTCTTGCATATCCTCACCGCCAAAGGCCCTTTGGTACCGATTTTCTGTACCAGCTCCCTGCAGGAACTCATTAGTTGGTCGGGAGGCACGACCCTGTTTACCAGCCCTATTCTCAGCGCCTCATGAGCATTGATATTGTCGCAAGTCATAATCATCTCTTTGGCCTTCGCTGGCCCTATCAATGCGGTAAGGCGAGGCGTGGCCCCCCAGGTGAAGAAGATGCCCAGACTAGCTTCAGGAATACCAAAGACAGCATTCTCAGATGCAATCCTGAAATCACAATTCATGGCCAGACAGAGTCCCGCTCCCACTGCGGCACCATTGACTGCAGCTACGGTCACCTGTTCCAGGTTCTCCATTGTATGCATGAAATCATGACCGAATAGCTGCCAAAGCCTTTCGTTGGCCAGTTCAGGCCTGGAATATCTCTCATCCATGGCCTTCTGAGTGAATTCCACCCCGCAGGAGAAAGCCGCCCCCGCCCCAGTGAATATCACAAAACGCGTCTCCTCGTCTCCTCTCAGCCCGGCTAACAGTTCCTTTAGCTCCAGCATGACTTGGACATTCATAGCGTTCAGTATTTGCGGACGATTCAGCGTCACTGTAGCCATGTGGCCTACCCTCTCAACCAATAACGTCTCATATTGCATCTCTACCTCCGTTGCTTCAAGGATTGGTTATGCCTACCAGGCTTTGTGAGGCCTCCTGCCCCGAACGTAGCGTAGTTCCGCGTCCCATCAAACGTGATGGCCCTCTGAGAGAGCTTTAGGCTGTGCTAGCGGAACCGAGCCCCGAGCTACATTCGACCATATCAGGCATGGAAAGGCAGCGAAAAGTCTATGAACCGAAAATACTGACGGCAGCTTCAGCTATGCCAACGAAGCTGCCAGGGACAACGCCCAAAAGCAGGACAAAAAGGCAGCAGATCGACAGGGCAGTGCGCAGCACCCATGTCGAAGGCACCTTCTCCTCGGAGGCTGGAGCTTCCATCCACATGACCTTGATCACCCTGAAATAGTAGTAAGCCGATATGCAACTGTTTATCACAGCTATGACTACCAGCCACAACAAGCCGTGACTTACGGCCCCACTGAAGATGTAGATCTTGGCGATGAGCCCTGCCGTGGGTGGTAGGCCGGTCAGCGAAACCAGACACAGGGTTAGAGCCAATGCCAGAAGCGGCGCCCGCTTGCCCATCCCCGTGTAGTCATCGATCTCATCACTATCGATCTTGTTGGAAATCGCAATGACCGCGATGAAAGCCCCCAGGTTGGTGACGGTATAGCTCATGAGGAAGAAAAGCAGTCCGCTTCGCCCCACGGCATCAGTTCCCGCCGCCATTCCCACAGTGGCTAAACCTACCATCAGGTAGCCAGCTTGAGCGATGCTGGAATACCCCAGCATGCGCTTGATATTGGTCTGAACGATAGCCACCACATTGCCGAAAGTCATGGTAACTGCGCTCAAGATAGCCAGCAACATTCCCCACTCAAGGCTAAGCCAGTCTGGAGCACCAAGGGTAACAGAGAAAACGCGAATAATAATGGCGAAGCCAGCCGCTTTACTGGCCACGGAAAGGTAACCGGTAATTGGTGTTGGTGCGCCCTCATAGACATCAGGCACCCACATCTGGAAGGGAACGCAGGCAATCTTGAAGCCAAAGCCAGCAACCAGAAGAACCACACCTAAAAGCAGAGCCGGATTACCCATAAGCCCAGCAATAGGCGTGCCCCCAATAACATCGGCGATGCATACCAGGCAAGTATGCCCAGTAAGCCCAAAGACCAGAGCCATACCATAAAGAAGCACGGCTGAAGCAACCGCGCCCAAGAGCAAGTACTTCAGCCCGGCTTCGGTTGATTTCTGGTCCTTCAAGAAGCTTGCCAGTACATAGAGCGATATGCTGCTCAATTCCAAGGCCACATAGATAGAAATCAAGTCTGCGGCCGCCGTCAGCAGCATCATGCCCAAAGCCGAGATAAGCACCAGTGCGTAATACTCACCTTGAAATCTCTCGAACTTGCTCACGTAGTCCTGAGAGGCCAATATGACCAGACCGGCCGCCGCCAGAAACAGGAACTTGAAGAAAAGAGCAAAGCGGTCTACCGCCAGCATGCCATAGAAGATATCAACAGTTGGTGCTCCCCACATTGCCAGCGTACAACCTGCCGCAACTATCAAGCCAACAATGCTGACACCCGCCAGAACCTTCTTCTGCTTGATGAATAGGTCAAGCAGAATCACCACCAGGGCAAAAACCAGGAGACTGAGCTCTGGTGTCAACAAACGAAGCTCACTAAGTATCATCAGACTAAACCATCCCGGCTAACTCAAGCAGCTTTTTGGTATCCTCATGCAATTCTTCCCACAGCGAGCCGAGCTTATCCTTCTCCACCCACAAAGCTTCACCAACATCGCTGCCCACCTCGAGCTCGCCGCCAACCAAATTGGCTATGTAGTCGATATACACAACATGCAAGTTGACTCCTTCAGTCGACTTCACAATCCGGTCAAAAGGTGCCAAAGCTTTGACCAAGTCTATCTCCAAATTGGTCTCCTCTTTGATCTCGCGCTTTATGCCATCCCCTATGCCTTCTCCTAACTCCAGTTCACCACCGGGGCAAATCCACTTTCCTTGCCAGAAACCGCCTCGCTCCGGCTTGTGTCTCACCAAGAGTATCCTGCCCTTGCGATCTTCAATAAGTGCCCCCACGGCCACCAATATTCGAGATGTGATAATTCACCCCCCTCACAGACCTACTAGTTTCATTATCGGCGTGATACCCAGCTTGATGACATCAGTGAGGATAGCCGGATACAGTCCGACAAGCATGATAGCGCCAACAAAGGAAAAGATGCACACCCTCTCGATATTATCGGCATCGGGCACACCGTCGTACTTCTCCAGCGGCGGGCCGTAGAAAACCTTCTGTAGCATCCACAGTATATAGCCAGCAGTCAACACAATCCCCAGCACACCCAGAAGGGTATACAGTTGGATTCCTTCAACAGCCACACTGGTGAAGCTACCGACGAAGGTGATAAACTCAGCGGCAAAGCCGCTTGTGCCCGGCAAACCCAGGGATGCTAGGCCGGCAATGCTGAAGACCACCACGATAACTGGCATCTGGCGGGCTAGCCCTCCCAGACTGTCGAGGTTACGCTCGTGCGTCTTGTCATACACCAGACCTACCATGGCAAAAAGAAGCCCGGTGATGACACCGTGGCTGAACATCTGCAAGGTGGCCCCGGTCAGGCTCATCTGATTCAAGGCAAAGATACCCAGAAGCACATACCCCATATGACTGACGCTACTGTAGGCAATCAGCCGCTTCAAGTCCTTCTGCCTCAAGGTCACTGCTGCTCCATAGAGCACACCAACCACAGCCAGTACCACGAGCAACGGGGCGTAGCGCAAGGCAACCTCGGGGAAGATAGTGACGCAGAGCCGAATCATCCCGTAACCACCCATCTTCAGAAGCGCTCCGGCCAGAATGACGCTGACTGCGGTGGGAGCATTGGTATGAGCGTCAGGCAGCCACGTATGGAATGGAAACACCGGTAGCTTGATGGCAAAGCCGGTCAAGAGCAAGAAAAACATGGCAGCAAGCGGGATAACTGGCGCGGCCAAAGCTAGACCACCCAATTCCATGATGCTCAGGCTGCCTGTGGCAAAGTAAATGCTCAAGATGCCCGCCAGCATCATGGCGCTGCCAACAAGAGTGTAGATGAGGTACTTATTGGCCGCATATTCCTTCCTGCCACTGCCCCAGATGGAGATGAGAAAGTACATCGGTATGAGCTCCAGTTCCCAGAACAGAAAGAACAGGATGAGATCTAGAGAGCAGAAGACGCCCAGAATGCTGGTCTCCAGAAGCAGGAGCCAAATGAAGTATTCCTTAGGCCTTAATTCCACTTTCCATGAAACCAGCACAGCCAAGAAGCCGAGGAATGTCATCAGTACCACCATGGGCAGGCTGAGACCGTCAACACCAAGATGATAGAACGCATTGATCGCCGGTATCCAAGACACCTTCTCCTCAAACTGTACCTGCCCAACGGCTCCACCGGAACGGTCAAATAGACAGAAGACGGCAATCGACAGGGCGAACGAAGCTAGGGTAAACGCAAGAGCCGTGACCCTTACGGTTTTCGCCCGGGGGTCACGCAATAGAGCGATGACAATCACCCCAACCAAGGGCAGGAAGACTATGGCTGTCAAATAGCTAAAATCCAAATCCGTTTACCCTCAGATTTACTTGTCACCCTGAGCGACAGCGAAGGGTATCTAGATTCTTCGTTCCGCTCAGAATGACGAATAGGATTGCGAAACAACTTCTTTTATCCTCAGCCAAAGAGATAGTAGCAGACGGCGATGGCTACCACACCCACAGCAATAGCCATGGCGTAAACCTGCAACTGACCCGTTTGTACCCGTCGGATACTTCGCCCAGCAGTCGCAGTACCGTCAGCCACACCATTCACCATCCCATCAACCACACGGTCATCAAAGAAACCAAGACCAGCAAAGATTCCGTCAACTAGAACCCTGACTACAATCACCCTCTCATAGAGCTCGTCCATCCAGTACTTCCTGGAAAACAAGGTGTAAAAGGGCTTGAAGACCCTGCCTACGGCTTCGGCTGAAACCCATTTGGCGCTGTACATGGCATAGGCCAGCAGGATACCCAAAACAGCCAGCAATAGCGACAGTAAGGCCACAGGATGAGTAAGCATACCGAAGAAGCCTTCAGCAAAACCGTGTACCTCATGACCGTGTCCAGCATGGCCCATGAACTCATTGAACCCGCCGGTAATATTGAACCATCCCGAGAATATCGACATTACGGCAAGGAAAACCATAGGAATAACCATCACCTTGGACGATTCATGGGGCCCGTGAGGTTCGTGACCGCCGTGCTCTAAAGGAGCTCGGCCTCTGTATTCGCCACCAAAAGTAAGGAAGATGACCCTGAATATGTAGAAGGCCGTCATAAAGACGGTAATCATAGACAGGTAGAACAGTATCGGGTTGCCAGCAAAAGCAGACACCACGATATCATCCTTGCTCCAGAAGCCGGAGAATGGCCAGATACCAGCCAGGCTCAGCGATGCGATAAGGAAGGTAGCAAAGGTCCATGGCATTGCCTTGCGCAAGCCACCCATCTCCCGCATGTCGAAAGTCCCCGTGCTATGATTAATGCTACCGGCACCAAGGAAGAGCAGACACTTGAAGAAGGCATGGTTGACCAGATGAATAATGCCCACAGCCATACCACCGGTACCCAGTCCGAGCATCATATAACCCAGCTGGCTGATGGTAGAATAAGCCAATACGCGCTTGACATCGGTCATCACCAGGCCCATGCTGGCCGCGAAAATGGCCGTAAAACCGCCGATAACAGCCACCGTGGTTAAGGCCACTTCGGAATGCTCAAACAGAGGGTAAAAGCGCGCTACCAGGAAGACGCCAGCAGCTACCATGGTCGCCGCGTGTATCAAAGAACTCACCGGTGTCGGGCCTTCCATGGCATCAGGCAACCAAACATGTAACGGGAACTGTGCGGATTTACCCGCTGCACCGGCAAAAATACCGATGGCTACCCAGGTTAGAGTAGTCCCTGCCAGAGTCCCGGCTATGGCCAGCGCATGTAGCTCCTCGGTGTCGAAGGTGCCCGTGTGGTAGAAGAGCAGCAGGATAGCGGCGAGAAAGCCAAGGTCACCAAAGCGGGTAACGATGAAAGCTTTCTTGGCCGCGTCAGCGGCAGATGGCCGATGAAACCAGAAGCCGATAAGAAGGTAGGAACCCAAGCCAACGCCCTCCCAGAAGAGGAACATGAAGACCAGGTTATCAGCCATAACCAAGCCCAGCATGCAGGCAGTGAACAAAGACATAAATGCAAAATAGCGATGGTATCCAGGATCACCGTGCATGTAACCCTGCGAATAGATTTGAACCATCAGGCTGACCAGGGTCACCACCACTACCATTACAGCAGTCAGAGAATCAACTATCAGGCCGACATGGACACTGAGGTCACCGATCAACACCCACTGGATATCAGGTATGTCCAGCTTATGCCCGGGGGTACCAAGCACCTCTACAAGTACCCACAAAGAAAGAACACAAGCAGCGCCGATAGAGCCAATGGTAACATAGCCGCCGAGCTTGGGCCGATGGTTGAAGAAAGGCCTGAGGACAAAAGAGATAACGATGAGCGAGAACACCGGTAGGAGAAAGATCAGCCACGGAACTTGGTGAGGCATTAGAGTTTCCTTAACACCTCCTCAACGACATGTACTTTCTCCTGGGAAACAAGAATACGATAGCTTGCTGAACCGCCAGTTACGGGCCTATCTGGGTCAGGCAAAACGCGGGTTGGAATCCCCTCACCCTCAAAGAACTCCTTCCACATCTCAGCCATTATCAAATTGGGTGCGCTTTTAACCTGAACCCACATATTCTATCCCGCTACCATTTCATCAGGTCGAATTTGGCCACGTCTATAGACTCACGGTTGCGATAAATGGCAATTATTATGGCTATGCCCACAGCAGCCTCAGCGGCAGCCACAACAATAACGAAAATAGCAAAAACCTGCCCGGTGAGAAGCGTGGGCACAACATAGCGGGAAAAGGCAACCAGTGCTATGTTCACCGCATTCAGCATGATTTCAATACACATCAGAATGACTACAGCATTGCGCTTCGCCAACACACCGTACAGACCAATAGAGAAAAGCACCGCCGACAGTACGAGGTAATGTTCCAGTCCAACAGACACTTCTATTTCTCCCTTATTAGCACTATGGCACCCAGCACCGCCGCCAAAAGCAGGACCGCCGCGATTTCCACCGGTAGTATGAATCCACCCTCGCCAAATAGAAAGGCCCCTATTGCTGCCGTCGTTGGCTCCTGAGGCGGCACGTCACTCGTCCGCCATTCGGTAGTCACTACGCTGAACACCAGAGCACCCAAGAGCAACAGGCCCACCACTAAGGCAGGTATGCGCAGCTTTCCCGATGGGTTCCCCCGCCACATCTCGTGCGTAAGCATGATACCAACGATGATCAATACAGAGATAGCCCCCACGTAGACAAGAACCTGAACAACAGCCAGGAAGTCAGCGTGAAGCGTGATGTAGACTCCAGCTACCATGAAGAAAAGCAAGACGAGGCAAAGAGCGGCCCGAAACACGTCTCTGAGGAGGACAACAGCCAGCGCTGCGCCTACGGTGACCACCGCCAGCGTCCAGAAGACAATATCAAACACCGCGCCCTCTCTTCTTGGTGAGCGGCACCAAACTCAGTTTCTGCCCACCTTCTTCCCTGTCCCAGTAGACGAGCAGGCTTTGTTTAGGTAGAGTTGGTTCAATCTTGGGCCGCGCATAGCCACTGGGCTGCCTTGTCTCAGATAACCGCAATTCTTCCTTGGTCAACACGAACTGCCTCCTTCGAAACTGCGCCCGCTCATAGCCAATCCCCATAGCTAGCGCCTCATAGGGGCAAGACTCGACACACAAGCCACAGAACATGCAACGCCCGGTATCCACTTCGAATTTGTCAACCACGTAGTTGTTCTCGTCACCTTCATGGGTGACGATTTCAATGTTGCCCTGAGGGCAACTCTTGGCACAGGTAGCGCACCCAGTGCATCTGTCAGGATACCAGACCAGTTCATTGCCCCGTATGCGCCGTGAAACGAGCAGCTTCTGCTCCGGATATTGCACAGTTATCGGCGGACGGAAGAGGTGCTTGAAGGTTACCGCCATCCCCTTGGCAATACCGATCCCATATCGTTCAAACTTCAACTCTACCGCCTCCCAGAACAAACAACTTCGACCACAGCAGAATTAGCACACCAGCGAGAGCGAAATTCACGACCATCATTACCCAAGGTAGACCTTCCGGCAGCCAGAGCACCTCGGCAGCAACGACAAACAGGTTAATCACTGCCATGGGCAACAGGGCTTTCCAGGCAAAGCCCATTAGTTGGTCTACACGCAACCGCGGGAGAGTACTGCGCATCCACACAATAACAAAGAACACGGCTACGATCTTGATCAGCAGCCACAAGATCGGTGGTAACAATGGGCCTTGCCAACCGCCAAGGAAGAGAGTCGCGATGATTGCTGAATACGCCACAGCATGGCCATATTCACCCAGATAAAACAACGCAAATTTCATCCCAGAATACTCGGTGTGGTAGCCTGCCACGATCTCGGAGTCAGCCTCAAGAAGGTCAAATGGACAGCGGTTCATCTCAGCAAGCGCGGCCAAGAAGAAGATGATGAAACCCAGCGGTTGAAGCAAGATGAAAGGGATATTCTGGGAATCCACGATCTGGTTCATCGACAGTGAGCCAACCATCAATACCACACCGAGAATGGACAGCACCACTGGCAGCTCGTAGCTCACCATCTGAGCTACCGTCCGCAAAGCTGCTATCAAGGCATACTTATTGCTGGAACCCCAGCCCGCCATATATATGCCCACGGCAGATACAGAGCTAATTGCCACCACATAAATGATCCCCACGTTCAGGTCGGCGAATATAGCGCCTTCACCAAACGGCACCACGGCAAAAATCAACAGTATCGGTGCAAAGACGATCACTGGCGCTAACCAGTGAACCAGCTTATCAGCTCTGGACGGTACAATATCTTCCTTCAATAACACCTTTACCGCAGTCGCAAGCGGCTGGAAGATCCCCTCCGGTCCGAGTCGGTTAGGACCTAGACGGATTTGAAACCGCCCTAATAGACGACGCTCAAAATAGATGAAGACTATCACCATAGTCAAAACGAAGCCAAGGACTACCACTATGCCGACTATGGCTGGAACGATGTAAGCTGCCCACTCCCACTGAGGCCAGATACCACCTAACCACAGACGAAATTGCTCCAGAAGCGTCATTACCTGTCTATCTCTCCCAAGCAGACATCTATGCTGCCAAATGTGATTATCAAGTCAGCCACTTTCCAACCCCTAACCATATCGCGCAACGCAGTCAAGTTAATCAGCGTTGGCGGCCGAATACGGAACCGATAAGGGGCAATCGAATTATCGCTAACCAAATAGAAGCCGAGTTCACCCTTTGGAGCCTCTATTCGCCCGTATACCTCACCGGCCGGTGGCCGCAGCAGGTGAGGCACCTTGGCACAGACCTCGCCCTCAGGCAATTGGGGTATCGCTTGCTCCAGAATACGAACGCTCTGCCTCATCTCCTGCACTCTCACCCAGTAGCGGTCATAGCAATCACCTGCACTGCCCACCGGTATATCGAAGTCAAAACGGTCATAGATCGAATAGGGGTCAGATCGACGGATATCCCACTTCACACCGCTGGCTCGGAGCACCGGGCCGCTGGCCGCGATGTTTATGGCCATCTCTTCAGGCAGAACGCCAACGCCTTTACTCCGCGCCAGCACGATTTCGTTCTGAGCCAGAAGCTGATCATACTCATCGATGAAGCCCGGCATCTCAACCACAAACCGTTTCAAAGCGGGCAAGAACTCCTCAGGGATATCATGACTGACGCCGCCGATGCGCATGTAGTTGTAGGTAAGCCGCTGACCACAGACCATCTCGAACAGGTCCAGGAGCTTCTCCCTCTCCCGCCACATATACAAGACCGGCGTCATCATGGCCCCAAGGTCATTAAGGAAAAAGCCAACTGCCATGAGATGACTGCTGATACGCATCATCTCGGCCATAATAATCCTCAGATACTCAGCCCGCTCTGGAACCTCAATTCCCGCCAGTTTCTCCACCGCCAGAACGTAGGCTAGATTGTTCGTCATGGAAGCCAAGTAGTCCAGTCTATCGGTGAAGGGGATGTTCTGCGTATAGGTTCGCCCCTCAGCCAGTTTCTCGATTCCGCGGTGGAGGTACCCAACAACGGGCTCCACGTCAACAACCACCTCCCCATCAAGGGTAACCCTCATGCGAAAGACACCGTGAGTTGATGGGTGTTGAGGGCCCATATTGAGAATAAAGGGCTCGGTCTTGATTGCCATCTCAGAGATAATCCCGCCGCAGAGGATGCCCATCAAACCCTTCCCAGAGGAACAAACGCTTCAGATTCGGGTGACCTTCAAAGGTGATGCCCATAAGGTCATAGACTTCTCGCTCCTGCAAATCAGCAGCGCGCCATAGTCCAACTACGGAAGCCACCACAGGCTCTTCCCGGTCGTAGCACCTCGTTTTCAAAACCAAGCTATGATTATGCTTCAAGGAGCTCAAATGATAGACAATTTCGAAATAGTCGAGATAGTCGACGGCAGTGAGGTTATTGAGATAATCGAAATCAAGCCCCGAGGTATTCTTGAGGAATTCAGCCACCTGGTAGAGGCAATCACTGCTGACAACGACGGTCACTTCGTCACCAGCGGCACCGGAATCTGGAAACACTTCGGCTACTCTCTTGGCTATTTCCTCGCCATTCAAGGCCACCGTCATTCTTCTTCTTAACTACCTCCGATCACAGAATCACCCTGATGCCGCTGGTCACCCGGACTTTATGCTTGCCTTGATGATCTTCTCGTGTATCTTGGTTATGCCGTAAATCAGGCCTTCAGGCCGGGGTGGACACCCGGGCACGTAAACATCGACCGGTACTATGCGGTTGACCCCTGGCACAACGCTGTAGGACTCCCTGAAGGTGCCACCGCTAATAGCGCAAGCCCCCATAGCTATCACCCACTTAGGCTCGGCCATCTGGTCATAGACTAATTTCACCGCTGGTGCCATCTTCCAGGTCAACGTCCCAGCGACAATCATCAGGTCAGCCTGGCGCGGCGACCAGCGGAAAATATCCATACCGAAGCGGGAGATGTCGAAGCGCGAAGTTGCAGTAGTAATCATCTCAAAAGCGCAGCAGGCCAACCCAAACATAAGCGGGAATATTGACCGCGACCGTGCCCAATCAAGTACATAGTCAACTGTTGTCACAAGAACGTTGCGCCTGATCTCCTCTTCGAGCCAGCTATCAGGGTCAGGTATTGGCTGCTGGGACGCTTCCCTTAGCGACCTGATTCTCAAGGCTTCAGCAGCATCAATTTCCTTTGCAGACGGAACCTCATACCTTTCTACTTCCACTCCAGTGCTCCTTTTCGCCAAGCATAGATATATCCCACCATGAGAATCACAACTAAAACGCCCACCGCAATCAGGCCAACCGAGCCCAGCCCCTTGAGATTAACAGCCCAGGGATACAAGAAAACGGTTAATACGTCGAGAGCAACGAAGAGAATGGCAAAGAAGTAATAGCGGAAGTTGAACTGGACCCACGTCTTACCAATGGTTTCCATGCCACACTCGTAGGTGGAAGTCTTAGCCGGGTTGCTCTTCCTCGGAACGACGCCCAGAAAGCTAAGAGCTAAAGGGATGAGCGGTATGGCAACCGTGAACAGGATAGCTACGATAAGTAGTATCCCAATATAGCCGTACTCTGATAGCAAGTACCAGCGCCCTTTCGACTGAGAATGCCGCGTGAGAGTCTACCATATCCTGAAGACAAGAAACAAGCTTGACTAAAGAATTAGTCAAGGTATAATAGTGCTCGCAATAATCAGTGACAATGCGTATCACCGGCGGTGTAGCCAAAGGGCAACAGTTGAAGCTCCCCAAGGGTCAGTTAGTTCGTCCGACAACCGACAGAACAAGGGAAGCCGTCTTTTCCATTTTGACACCCCTCATCAGCCATTGGTCTCGGGCTCTCGACCTGTACGCAGGCATTGGTGCCCTGGGTATTGAAGCTTTGAGCCGCAACACTGAGTGGGTCGATTTTGTTGACCAAGAACCTCGGTGTTGTGCTATCATTAAGCAAAACTTGGATAAGATTGGTTTTTCGCAAAAGGCTCATGTCTACTGCTGCAGTGTAGCTAAAGCCCTCACTTTCCTTGGTGACAAATACGATATTGTATTCATGGACCCGCCTTACTCGGACACGTCCGTAGGTGGCATGGTAGCGCAACTGGCTAGTTCAAGACTCGTGACCGGTGAATCCATCGTCGTTGTCTCTCACGCCTCTCGCTTTCCCCTGCAGCAGAGTTACAACGGACTGTCCTTGATCAAAGAAAGACGCCATGGCGACACCTGTATTTCAATATATCATAAGGAGGCCAGATTTTGACTATCGCTCTCTATGCCGGCAGCTTTGACCCCATAACACTCGGACATTTGGATATTATCAGACGGGCGTCATCAGTATTTGATGAGCTAATCATTGGTGTTTATGATAGACCTGGCAAGCGTCTCCTATTCCACACCGAGGAGAGAGTAGAGATGGTCCGGCAAGCCATATCGGGCTTCGACAACGTCCGGGCCGAGTCCTATTCAGGCCTTACTGTTGACCTCGCCAAGAAGGTGAGCGCACAGGTTATGGTACGCGGCCTGAGGATGAGTTCTGACTTCGAACGAGAGTTCGAGATGGCAATGATGAACAAAAAGCTGGCACCCGATCTTGAACTGGTCTGTTTCATGGCAAGCCTGCAATATCAGTTTCTCAGCTCCAGCCTACTGAAGGAGGTATCCGAGCTGGGAGGTTGCCTTGAGGAGCTGGTACCTGACCACGTTGCTACCGCTCTGAAGAGTAAGTTCGGTGGAGAGCTTGCTAAAGCATCACCTGAGAGGGCATCGCCCTGATATTAAGGCAGGATTGCTCGAGACAAGAGCTGACCATACAAAAAAAACAAGGAGGGCAAGGCAAGAAATGGCATACAAAATCACCGACGAATGCATTAGCTGCGGCGCCTGCGAGCCAGAATGCAAGAACGAAGCCATCAAGGAAGGAGAGACAATCTACGAGATCGACCCAAACAAATGCACCGAATGCGTTGGCTGGTTCGAATCATCCAAGTGCGCCGAAGTTTGTCCGGTAGATTGTTGTATCCCGGACCCTGACCATAAGGAAAGCCGCGAACAGCTCCTGGACAAGTGGAAGAAGCAAAACCCTGGCCAGACCCCGGCCAGCACCTAATCCAAGACCAAGACCGCGCATCTGGCAAAGAACCCGAGTAACACAAACGCCGCCTCGAGATAGGCGTTGTCCACTGCATCTACGAGAGCTCGGAGAGACGCTGGCAGTGCCGCTGCGATAGCATCCTGCACGTCTGCGCCACTGCCACGGAAGCGGCAGCATTTCCTGAGGTCGTAGGAGGTGGCGCTCACATGTGGACAGTGATGCTCCTTCGGCTGACTCTGGCGCCACAGCAGCAGCCATCAGATGCCCGCTGCCCATAAGCGTCTGCACGGGGAGCTGGTTGAGGCACGTGGAACAGGCAGAGACAGGAACTTATTCCTCAAACAAGCTGCCAGAATGGCGCTATGAACTGTACTAGGAGTCTCGTGAATGCTCACCGTCGACTGTGACCTCCTGGGAATCAAGGATGGCGAGCGAGTTCTGGATATCGGTTGCGGCGAGGGCAGACACAGCTGGCAAGCATGCAAAGAAAGCGATTGCTTCGTGTGTGCACTGGACATTCAAGAGGTGAATCTCAAAAAGGCGCACCATGTTCTCTGGCTTCTGGACGAGCAGCAGGAATCAAAAGGCAAGTGGGTCTTGGTAAGGGGCGACATAATAAGCCTCCCCTTCGAAGATGCCTCCTTCGATAGGATCGTCTGTTCAGAAGTGCTGGAGCATATCCCCGACGATAAGCAGGGTATCAAGGAGATGGTACGGGTTCTGAAGGACGACGGGACGCTGGCTGTCAGTGTCCCCTCCCACCTCCAGGAGACTATCTGTTGGAAGCTGTCTACGGAGTATCATGACAATCCAGGAGGTCACGTCAGAATATACAAAGCCAGCGAACTGATGTCCAAGTTGTGCCAGAGCAATCTGGACATATTCGCCGTTCGCCGTAAACATGCCCTCCACTCTTTCTACTGGATATCCCGCTGCCTCTTCGGAGTAAACAACGAAAAGGCCCCAATTCCCTCTTTCTACCACAGATTCTTAGTGTGGGACATAAAGACCAAGAGCAAACCTATCCGTCTGCTTGATACTATGCTCAATAGCTTCTTTTCCAAGAGTGTAGTGCTATATGCGCGCAAGAGTCAGCACGAGGGCAGCCCAGCCGGATGACGGCAAACGCCAGCGGACTATTAAATGCGGATTTGTTTACTTAGCTATAGAAGCTATGTCTACTCGGGTGGTCAGGGCGTTTATCTGCGTTACTTGAGCCGCTCGCTCAGGGACCTTGGCCACGAAGTTGACGTAGTATCCGGACCTCCATATCCAGAACTGGACTATGGCGTAAACTTGGTCCGACTGCCCAGTCTCGACCTATACACTATGTCCACTATGTCACGGCTCTTCATGAACCCGCGTAGACTGAATTCCTTCCCTAATCTGGTCGAATGGCTCGGCACCATGAGCGGCTATTTCTCGGAACCCCTGGCCTTTGGCATGCGAGCCCATGACTACCTACGCAATACGGGAAATCGCAAGTACGATGTTGTTCACGATAATCAGACCATGGCGTACGGTATGCTCAAGATCCAGGAACTTGGATTCCCAGTCGTCGAGACTATTCATCACCCCGTGACCATCGACCGTGACCTGGCCCTTAAGTCAGCAACCTCTTTGAAGAATAGACTGGGCATTAAGAGATGGTATTCCTTTGTCGGTATGCAAATAAAGGTTGCAGCTAACTTCTCCCACATCATTACGGTCTCTCAGGTTGCCAGTAAGCATATCGCCGAGACGTTCCGGATACCCAGAGGTAGGCTGAGAGTTGTCTACAACGGAATTGACACGGATGTTTTCAGTCCCGCCGATGAAGTTGGCCGCCTGGAGAACAGGCTCTTGGTAGTAATAAGCCGAGATACAGCCGTTAAAGGTTTGAGATACTTGCTGGAAGCATTGGCTTGGCTGCGGCAGAAGCACGACCTCGAACTGGTTGTAGTCGGGAAAACGATGGGCGACGGCGCAACAGAGAGAATCATCCATGGCCTGGGCATCAGCGACCATGTGAGCTTTGCCGACCAGATAGATACCACTGAACTCGTCCGGCAGTACAGGCTGGCTACCGTTACAGTCATCCCATCAACGTATGAGGGCTTCGGCTTGCCTGCTGCCGAAGCTATGGCCTGTGGAACCCCGGTAATATCGACTACTGCAGGGGCATTGCCCGAGGTCGTCGGGGAGGCCGGGATACTGGTGCCGCCTGCCGACGTCAATGCCCTGGCAGAGGCAATTGCGGCACTTATCGACAATCCGGACAAGCGTAATCACCTTGGTAAGATGGGGCGAAAAAGAATAACCGAGACGTTTAATTGGAAAAGCACAGCCAGACACACGGTTGACGTCTATTCTGAGGCTATTGACTATCAGAGGCATTTGAACTCGCTGTAAACGGCCTATGCTCTTCAAAAACGTACAAAAAAAGACCGCCGATAACGCGCAACCTATTGATATAGTTGGCAGACAAAGGTAAAATAGGTCGGGCTTTTCTCTATTCTGGCATATCTTCGACCATTGGGTAGACTGTCAAGTGCGTATATGCTTGCTTAGCTACAGATGCTATCGCTATTCCGGCGGGCAAGGCATTTATGTTCGCTACTTAAGCCGTTCTCTCCGCGACCTCGGTCATGAAGTTGATGTAATATCAGGGCCGCCATATCCAGAATTAGAAGACGGTGTCAAGCTAATAAGGCTGCCGAGCCTGGATCTGTACTCCCTACCACACGCCCAGCGTTTGCTGGTAAACCCCCGTAAATTGAATTCCACACCGAACCTCGTTGAGTGGCTCGGTGTATGCGGCGGCTTTTTCACCGAGCCGTTGACTTTCGGCATGCGTGCCTGCAGTTTACTTCACAATAACGGACATCGAAGCTACGATGTTGTTCACGATAATCAAAGCCTGTCATACGGCATTCTGAAAATCAAGGAAGCTGGCTTCCCCCTCGTGGCAACAATTCATCACCCCATCAACATTGACCGAGATCTGGCTGTCAGAGCGGCGAAATCCCTCTGGGAGGCACTGGGCATAAGGAGATGGTACGCATTTGTGAATATGCAGCTGAGGGTTGCCCAGAAGCTTACACATCTGATTACTGGTTCGCAGAACTCATGTCGTGAGATCATCCATGCTTTCAACCTGCCAGAAGACAGCCTTCGTGTGGTTTACGACGGGGTCGACGGCTCCCTCTTTACTCACACTCCCGGGGTCAAAAGGCTGGAGAACCGATTGCTCGTAATAAACAGTGGAGACATACCCTTGAAGGGGCTCAAGTTCCTGCTGGAGGCTGTGGCTGCCTTACGAACCCAACGCGCAATAGAACTAGTGATAGTGGGAAAGCCTATGAAGAACGGGTATACACAGGGACTGATTGACAGCCTGGGCATTGGCGATTGTGTTACCTATTGCGGGCAAATAGATACAGATGAACTTGTTCGGCAGTATTCGATGGCTACCGTGGTTGTGGTACCGTCGGTTTACGAAGGCTTCGGTTTGCCTGCTGCTGAGGCTATGTCCTGTGGCACACCCGTGATCTCAACTACTGCCGGAGCTTTGCCCGAGGTGGTCGGAGATGCCGGGGTACTGGTGCCTCCTGCTGATAGCAAGGCGCTGGTGGAAGCGATTTCAGGCCTGCTACACAACCCGGAAAGGCGCAAGCACCTTGGCGAAATGGGGCGCAGAAGGGTAGCGCAGATGTTCAACTGGCAGAATACGGCTAAGCGTACTGCTGAAATCTATGAGGAAGCCATCCAGTACCAGAATCGCATCAAAGCAGAATGAGATGCCTAGCTAAGGAGCAATTGAAGGATGAAGCTGCACTTCTCTGAGGACTCCCTTGCTTCCGGATACCTCGGTCCAACTGTTGACGCCATTGTCTCCATGCAGAACGCTGATGGTTCAATCCCGTGGTATGACGGGGGCATCACAGATCCGTGGACTCACGTCGAAAACGCCATGGGCATAGATGTCGGCAATCGCCGCGTTGAAGCTGAACGTGCGTATGACTGGCTCGCTACGGCTCAACTGGAGGACGGGAGCTGGTATGCCTCGTATAAAGACGGACAACCACTGGATACCTCGAAGGTTTCACACCTCATATCCTATGTCGCCGTGGGCGTATGGCACCATTATCTGACAACTGGTGACATTTCGTTCCTCAAGAGAATGTGGCCTTCCGTCCGCGCTGCAATCGATTTCGTATTGGGCATGAGAGGACCCAATGGTGAAATCTACTGGGCCAGAGACAGTGCAGGGGCTATCTACCCCACCGCATTGATCGCCGGCTCCAGCTCAACTTACCTGAGTATCAAGAGCGCGCTTTCTATTGCTTCAGTTTTGGGCGAGGAAAAAACCCACTGGCAAGAGGCGAACGTCGCTCTGGCAAGAGCTATTCAGAACACACCATGCCCGCTTGATTCCCTTGAAGAAAACAAGCCTATCTTCGCCATGGACTGGTATTATCCGGTGATGTGTTGCGTCATGAATGGCAATGAGGCCAGGGAGCGCCTTTCCGGTGGTTGGGACAAGTTCATAGTAGACGGCTTGGGCTCACTCTGTAGTCTGGACCAAGACTGGGTTACTGCTGCGGAGACAAGCGAACTGGCCATCGCCCTGGCCGTTCACGGCGAACATGAACATTCGGCGACTGTCCTCAATTGGCTTCACCAGATGCGGGATGAAGACGGCGCTTACTGGTACGGCATGGCATTGCCACAGCGAGAAATCTGGCCAGTCCAGAAGCCGACCTGGACATCGGCAGCGGTGCTGATGGCGGCTGACATGCTCAGGCCCACGTCCCCGACGAGTCTACTCCTTGACCATCACGGGCCCGTGACGCCGTAGAACCCCGAGTGTATTGGTCATCGGCAGTTCCTCAAACAGCTTCGACGCCAGCGCGAGCTTGTAAACATCGTATGGTGCTTGCCCGCCCTTGGCAGGATCCAGGAAGATGTCGTGGAAGATGAGGAATCCGTAAGGAAGCAGATGCGGATGCCAGCACTCGTAATCCGTCAGCACCGTTTCGTAACTATGTCCACCGTCTACGAAAACCAAGCCGAGAGGAATGGCCCAATCTCGAGCTGCCACCCGCGATTTGGTGACCATGGGCACGACGATCTCCTCCAGACCGGCTCTTTGTATCGTGGCGCGAAAGTACGGAAAGCTGTCGAGCAAGCCGGTCTCACTGCTCAGAAGGTCAGTGTCAAAGTACAGTTGACCTGGCTGTTGCTCTTCAGAGCCCCGATGGTGGTCAATGGTGAAGAGCGTCTTCCCCCTTGTTTTGCAGGCGCTGCCCAGGTAGATGGTGGATTTTCCGCAGAAGCTCCCAACCTCCAGGCAAGGACCAAGCGAACATGCTTCCAGGGCTAGTTCGAATAGCCTCAGCCCCTCCTCCTCCGCCAGAAATCCCTTGACTTCTGAAACGAATGCCGGTATTACGCTGTCAATTCCCATTCAGTTGTCCCAGCTGCCTAATCGGGTCAACCTGGCAGTATGCCATTTCAGCCGCGGTAATCCAGCTCATCAGAGGAACCTCTGTCCCTCAGTCCAGCTTTCTTTCGCAGCCGTTCAACTCCTCTTTTTGACCTTATTCCAGCCAGAGAGCGTACCCTATCCTCTCTATCATGCTGGTCAAGAAGCAGAAGTGCCTTGTACTAGCGTAGGCCCCCTTTCCTGGGTCTACATCTCAGTACGACAACATCGCTGAGAGAAGGAAGAACACGTGCCATTCTGTCCAATGCAATTAGAATCACATGGGAGAGACGTTGGGGGCACTTGGCCAGGAGTGAACCCCACCACGGGACCCCGAAAAGCAGCGACGCGCCGGTGGCTTGCTCCACCTCGAGGTGGTTTCTAGCCATACGTTTCAAAAGAGCATAGTCGAATCTGTACGTATGGTCGCCGGGTGGTTCCCACGGCATCCTCACCCCACCATCCTTGAAGCCGAGCAGCCTCATGAGCCGCCATATTCCCTTCCCCAGCTTGAAGCCAAGGCTCCCGAAATTGGCTATGGATATTGTGGCCTTTCCTTCAGGCTTAAGCGCCATGGCCATTTCCCTCATCACCATCGCCGGGTCAACGAAGTGGTCCAGGGCACCCTTGCACACAACCTTGTCGAGAGACTGCGGCCTGAATGGCAGATGCTCGCCGACCCCCCAGATGACAGTCATGTGAACCCCATTTTCGGCGATATGACTCTTCGCACGCGCTATCATCACGTTTGAGGGTTCAAGCCCGATAACCACCGCCCCCCTCCTGGCCAGCTCCACACCGTCAACAGCCCTGCCACATCCAATATCCAGTATCCTCTCTCCCTCTTTGGGATCAACCTTCTCATGAGTGGCCTCGTTCATCCTTCGAATCCAGAACTCCACATCCGGGTTCAGAACCTCCGGCGCTACGTAATCGTCATCCCACTCAAAGTCAACTTTGCCTTTCATTTGCTCCTTGCCCGCTGATTCATCTATCCGACCGCCGTTCCCCAAACTCAAGGAACCAGGTAGTACATTAACTGCAGAGCTGGTACTGCAGCCAGCAGGGTCAGGCCGAGCACCACCCGAGGCATGCGTCTCAGCAGCCACGTCTACCTCGCCCCCAGGTTCTGAGCCTTGTTATACGCAGCGATAACGGCCTGAAGTAGCAGGGAGCGCAGCCCACCTGTCTCCAACTGCAACAACGCCTCGGTGGTAGTCCCTCCCGGAGACGTCACCAAGTTCTTCAGCTCAGCCGGGTGTTTACCCGTCTCCTTGACAGCCCGGGCGGAGCCCAGCATCGTCTCCACTACGAGCTTCTCGGCCATATCGCGTGAAAGACCGATGTGCACACCAGCATCGGTAAGCGCCTCGATAACGAGGAAAACATAGGCTGGCCCACTACCACTTAAGGCAGTCGCCATGTCTATGTACTTCTCACTACTCACATAGATTTCCTCACCCAAAGCCGCCAAAATGGAGTGCGCTATTTCCCTCTGCTCTTGATTCACCTCAGCCGTGGCTGTCCATGCCGTCATGCCTGCGCCAATCTGTGCCGGCATGTTGGGCATGGCCCGGACCAAACAAGCGTGCTCCAGTCCCTGTCGCAGGCTGTCCAGAGTAGCGCCGGCCACTATGGACAGCACCAGTTGCTCGGGCGAAAGCCCTTTCATCTCGCTCAGTACCTTGCCCAGGTCCTGCGGTTTCACCGCCAAAACAATTGCTTCAGCACCATCCGCTGCATAGCGGTTATCCGGCGTGGTGTGAACACCATATTCCTTGCTGAGCGTATCGCGTCGCGGCCGGCTGACATCGCTGACATTAACATCACCAGGCTCAGCCACGCCTTTAGCCAGCAGGCTCTTGACCATAGCCTCCCCCATAACCCCTCCTCCAATAAAACCTATCCGCATTGCTACCTCCTGTCACCAAAAATAGCTCGACCTATCCTGAGCATGGTGGCCCTTTCCTCAATTGCCACCTCAAAATCATCAGTCATCCCCATGGAAAGGTGCTCCAGCCCCAAAGAATCTCGCAACCCTCGCAACTTCCGAAACACAGGACGCACGTCCTCGGGATCAGCCACCAACAGGGCAATAGTCATCAACCCAATGACTTCAAGATTGGCTAATCGCCTCACCTCATCGACCGCTCCAGCAACCTCATCGATGGAAAAACCGCTCTTAGGTGCTTCGCCAGAGACATTGACCTGAAGCAATACAGGCAGGGTCTTATCCGCTCGCCGACTCAAAACCCCGGCCAGCCTGATGGAATCGACGCTGTGGATTATGTCAAATATCTCCACCGCTGTCTTGGCCTTATTGCTCTGAAGATGCCCGACCATATGCCAGGCAACGTCAGGCTCGAGGTCCGAAAGCTGGCCTATCTTTCCCTCGGCCTCCTGAACTCGGTTCTCGCCGAAGTTCCTTATCCCGCAATCGAAAGCCGCCCTTATTGCCGAGGCCTCAAACCCCTTGCCGACAGCCACCAGCGTTATTTCACTTGGCGACCTGTGGCTTCGGGCGCAAGCCCGAGCAATGCGCCTCTCGACTTCTCGAACGTTCGCCTCTACATCCACTGCCCTCTATTCTAACACGGCCGAGAATCACTTTTCGATGCCACACATGCCACATGAATCCACGAGTGAGAATTCTAGTTCGTCATTGCGAGCGAAGCGAAGCAATCTCACGGTTTCCTGAACCTCACAGTGTACTGCCAGAAGTTCCCCAATGCCTCGTCTAGATGAAAACCGGCCTCCCTACCTAGCCTGATGGTGGTAGATTTCCAGGGGTAGTCAGGGTCAACCAGCCATTCGGTTACGGCAAGAACTCCACCCGGCTTGAGCACTCTTCTAACCTGTTGTAGAGCTTTGCTCCGGTCGGGTATTTCTTGGAGAACGGTTACCATATATACTAAGTCGAGAGAGCCGTCATCGAACGGCAAATCATAGGCACTGCTGTTGACGAGTTCGATATTCTTGATATCTTCGTTTTCGGGTTTGGCTAGCTTGTGCTCCAACTGCTGCAGCATCTCCGGCTGAATATCAAGAGCATACACTTTTCCCTCTTCCCCAACGGCCCTGGCAACGAAAGTAGTATAGGCTCCACTCCCACACCCAACCTCCAAAACACGCATCCCTTTCGTGATTCCGCTGCGCTGTATTATCTTGTCAGGCGGTTGGAGTTTTCTTCTGTAGTTGCTGTCCAAGAAACGACCGATGAAAGCCGGTGCCGGAAAATGAACCAGCTTCCTGACTATCCTCATCACAACCTGGTGCAAGAGAAGAAGCCCCAGAATTGCTATTAGTACAACTTTTATTAGTTGCACGTTGTCTCTCCCAGTTCGCCTCTCATCAACTGCTGGACTGTCGCCCAAAGTCTCTCAATCATCGATCCGTTCGTCACTCTCCCAGCCTGTATCCGCTTCTTTCCCAGGCTTCTCTCATCACGGGGTTCCTCTCGAGGTATTCGTCAACAGTAGACTTGGCAACGCGGTTTAGAGGGCAGGAGAAGTTCACACACCTGGAGCAGAAGTAGTACATGAGGATGTACAGGAACTGAAGCCCTGCCAGGAGAGTCGCAATCGTAACACCAATCATCCCCAGAAGGGCATATAACCCGAATTCGGCGTAACTAGCGGCCATAAGCCAGATTCCATAGGCCTCCGCAAGCACCGGGAAGAGCACCACAAACGAAAAGAAGAAAACCAAAAGCGTTTTCTCCAGCTTGTTCATTGGTTCAGGCCTGTATCGCCACACTTTGGGTGACCCGGTGAGCGCCCAGCAGTGGAGCGTCTTGCCATCTTCGGCCCAGTACGGACAGTGTGAGCAAAGGATACGCGTTTCGATACCCAACCCCCAGAGGGCAATGCAGCCAACCGCATAGACTATCAGCGGCCACCACGCCCCTGCCAGAAGTCCTATCAGTACCAGCCCAAACAGTGCCATAACCAGAGAAGGCACTTGATTCAGCATGAAAAACGTGAAGTCCCTGGTGTTGAGCCTGCAATTCAGTTTGCCTTTCAGGTCACAATCGATACAGCCTGACTCTTCGTTCCAGGTACAGATGTTGTACGGATTCCTGGTGCTCATGGCTTCCCGGCCTCCTCTGGTTTCTCTAATCGCCTATAGACATCCCCGAACCTTGCCCCATGCCGCATCTCCTAGGCAGGCTGAGCGGGCCGCGGCGGCATATTCGGCGGTATTCCTGTCTCTGCCTTGGGCTGATACTGTATGGATATGACTTCGGAGCCTGCCTCAAATAGCTCGGACTTGATTTCGTGAACTAGGCCCCAGGCTTTGGCTTCCTCCGGATTCAACGTAATCCTCTCAAGCATAGCACCTGTAACATCTTCGACCGCCTTCCCGGTATTCGCCGCTATGACCTTGGCGATATTCTCTATATCTATCCGCAGCCCTTTCAGCCTCTCCTCAAGTTGCTTCTCCTCCAAACGCTCGTTTTGTTGAAAACCAGCGCTTACGCCGTGAAGCAAGAACCTTGCCTGAGGGACTGACAGCCTCCTGCTGCCTCCACAGAACAGGACAACCCCAATTGAGTCGACACTGCCAAAATTATGCGTGGTCACAGCCACAGGTAAGCCTTTCAGATAGTTGTAAGCCGATAGCCCGTGGAAGACGGAACCACCGGGAGATGAAATGAGAATATCGATTTCGCTGACACCCTGTCGCATCTTCTGGTCAATCGCGTCCATCAAGGCATTGATTGTGCCATCGATGACCGGGGCAAAGAACTTGATAACTACGCGTTTCGTTGCCATATTACAGTCCTCCCTGGCCGATAACACGGCTGACGTCCTTCGGCTCTGGCGAAACTGCCGAAGTCCGCCTGCCCAAGCTACCGCCTATTTCCTGTTTCTTTTCCTCTTATATGAAACCAGCTCTTGGATGCCAAACGGTTTTCCGTGAGCAGGGTAGATTTCTTTCGCTCCATGCTCCGCCAGTTTCTCCCAACTCCTGTACACCTCATCGATGTCCTGCAGCACTATGGGTCTGTGTCTGGTACGGCAGATATTCATGAAATCCATTGCCGCATCTCCGACAATCGCCTTGCCATCCGGCAATAAGACTGAGATAGAATCTTCCGTGTGTCCCGGTGTGTGTAGTATCACCCCATCAATTCCAATTCTGTTCAGCAGCTCGAAATCATCGCCGTCTATTAAATGGTCGGTTTTAGTAAGCTTAATCGGGGGATACGTATACTTGTGAAATCGGGAGAGAAACCAGGCGAGAACAGTCAGACATGCGTTCACAGGTTTCGACGTGTTCTCCGTTTCCCCTTTCTGCAAGAAAGGCAATCCCTTTCGATGGACCAGTACTCTGGCGTCAGTGTTCTTCACAAGCTCAGCCGCAAAACCAGCATGGTCATCATGATGGTGAGTCAACAGCAAGTATCTTACGTCAGTGACATCAATGTTCATCTTCTTCAATTGTCTCACAAATGACTTGTACATCCCCGGATAGCTGGTATCGATTAGCAAAAACCCACCCTTGCATTTCAATACATAGCAATTCGTAAACCCCAGCTTCACACATTGAATCCTGTTCATTGACGCGATGGTATTCATCTCCCGCCATCCTTTTTGACCATGATGGAGGCCAACATTCTCAAGCTTTGCCAACCGCCCATGTATTTGTTCCTTCTCCTTCCCGGGTTCTGTTCGCCACCTCACCGCCGCGGGAGGCCGCCGAGGGTTATTCCAATCCGTAAACCTGCCTGGGTGCCAGGTATTGTGGGAATCTATCTACCAGAGCCAGGCGAACAAGGTAGCACAGATGGCAGGCATCCACATACTCTTCATCGTGTCTAACGCCGTATTCTTTCGTCAGAAGAGCCGGCCCTCCTCTGACCAAAGGCCCACAGACCGGGTGCGAGTCAGCATCGTAGTTCTTCACTAGCTTTGACAGCGGAGTCTCCCACATGTTGCCCATACTCAGCCCTTGGCAGAGATGAACATTGCCGTACGGGTCGAGGTGTACCCTCTTGGGTTTCTCAAGGTCCTCGTATGGGCATTCCGTCAATTCGTCCCACCGTCTTCTCGGAAGCCCTTCCACCAGCTTCTCAACCGCTCTTCCCCTGAGCATAGCACCACCACCGGTGACCGACGCTCCTCTGTCTCGTTCCTTATCTTTAGCTGGCTTGACCGTGGGTGTCTCAATGCAAATCGAATTCACTGACATGCCTAGTCTTCTCGCTGCCTGTGCGGCACATCTGGCCGGAAGGTCCTTTCCATCTTCATGGTGAAACAAGTCGTCACTTACGCTAAGGTCAGACACCTCTAATTCCCGAAAGGGGCGAAGCCAAAGCTCAGCGTCTTCCTCGGACGTTGCCCAATACGCATTTGTTACCACGCCGGTCTTGAATCCCATATCACGAGAAAGCCTGACCCCTTCAACCATCAGTGGGTAGAACATAAATGGTTCCCCACCTTCAAAATACACCTGCTCTATTGTTCCAATCTTGATCAGTTCATCGAGGACATTCCTAATCTGAACCAGGGTAAAGGTCCCCTTCGCGTTTGGACCGCTATACAGAAAACAGTGGTCGCATTCCATGGTGCACGCATAAGTCAACAGAAAATGAACTCCAGTCAACATGCTACACCCCCAATCCATCAAAGCGAAACGACCCCATATACGATCAGATAGACGAACTCAGACCTGGCCTAATCCGGATCATCATATCCAGCCGACATTCGACCGATGCCACCGCACATTCTATGGGCGCTGCTGTGCAGGTTTCGCATCATCTCTTACCTTCTATTGAGCGAAGGGAAAGGAAGCCGCAAAGCGCAACTTATGTTGCGCGCGAAGTCTATCTTTTGAACATTGTGTATTGCAGTCTTCCTGCAGGACACGTGTTTCTTATGGCGCAAGCCGGGCAAATCTGTGATAGGAATACGAATACATAGACGGTGATCAATACTGGATAGGCTATAGCTAACACAACACTCGCCCTTGCGATCCAAAACAATGGGAGAATAACCAGGCCCAACAGGCAACAGAAGGCGACGGTTGCGCACAAATTGAATAGTGTCTTTGATTTCCTCATTGTCCCAGGGAAGAACTTCCTTGCTATGATACTCGAAGGAATTATTCCAGCAATTGCAGGGCAGAATCCTCCAATATAGGGGCAGTCTTGATAAGCACAGCAATAAGCTTGAAAGACGTTCGCCAGAACGTAGAAAGCAATGAAGGTTATCGATACGGCAACACTAAACGACCACAGATAGACAGCTAAGGCAAGCATCAGAATCATAATTGGTACCGTCAATATGAGATACAGCCCCCGCCTTGCATAAGGAACACATGTCATATCTAGCTTATTCTCTTCGTTCATGTCCGCCTTGCTCCTCCGCTGCTAGGCGAAATCGTGTACAGCGTCCTTCTATTAGTCGTTCCTTCTGCCCAACCACCGTGGGGCAAAAAGACTCCCGTCATCAGGACCGTCAAGACGGTCCCGACCATGGTAGAAACCACGAAATGTGAAAGCTCGATATTATCAGGCAGCAGGCAGCAGGCCGTACCGCACTACGAAGTACATAATTATCCAATGTGAATTGACCATATCCCCTACACTCAACGCCAATTCCATGCTCAGTTGCCATGATTCTTGGCCCCCAAAGCCACATTACGGTAGTTCATGTTGGAGCTATAGGCCCACATGGCGGTGACGAAGCTTCCGGTGGCACGCCAGGTCTTGGCGAACTTGCGCCAGATAGACCACCGGCTCATGAGTCGGCGGTTGCTTTCGGACGTCGCCTCCGCAAACTCCTGTGGTGTCATTGACAGCGGCCGGTGTATGACCTCCGTCATATCGTAGTGCTCCCAATCAGTCGGGAAATTGGTGTAAAGGAGCCGCTCCTCATCTTGCAGCTTACTGAACAGCCGCGTCCCTGGCAGTGGCGTCAGGTGGGTTGTCTGCATTACATCGACCCCACTGCCAAGAATGTAATCAGTACGTCGGCGCAAAGCTTCCGGCGTATCGTTATCCATGCCGTAGATGAAGGCCCCCAGCACCGCAATGCCGTGCCTGTTGACGCGGTGAAAGACCTCCTCATAGCTATCCACCATCTTGAGGTTCAGCTTCTTGTTCACCTCTTCCAGTGCCTCATTGTCCTCTGCTTCGACACCCAGAAAAACCATTCGACAACCGCTTTTCGCAGCGTATTCGAGGACATCATCGCTGTCAGCGAAGTTCAGCGACGCCTGGCAGAACCAATCCTTCTTGATTCCGCGTTCAATCATCCCCTTGAACAAAGCAACAGCACGCTCTGCAGCCTGCTTGCCATAGCCAATTATGTTGTCGTCCACAAAGAAGACCATTTTCTGCGGAATAGTCTCTAGCTCGTCCAGGACTTCCTCCACCGGTCGCTGGCGGTATCGACGACCGTTGAAGGCGGTAACGGAACAGAACTCGCAGTCCATGGGACAACCACGTGCGGTCTGAATTGAACCAAACATGTAGTCAGGATGAAAGAGGTCGTGCCGCGGCTTGGGCATTCCCCTGAGCTCTGGCCATTCCGCGCGATAAGTCGTTTGAACCTTACCCGCTTCGAAATCGGCGATGACTTTGGTCCAAACCCCTTCCGCTTCACCAATGACTACCGTGTCCACGTGCTCCAGAGCTTCCACAGGTAGCATCGAGGCGTGGATTCCGCCTAACGCCGTTGGTATCCCTCTTTCTCGATACAGACTGGCAATCTCATAAGCCCTGTTGATAGCGGCAGTGAAGGCAGTCAGACCCACCAAGTCAGCCTCTTTGTACTCGAAGGGCTCGAAGTTCTCGTCAACGATTTCCACCTGCCAGTCCTCGGGGGTTAATGCTGCCACGATGCCCAGTCCCAGCGGCGGAAAACGGGAACTTGGGTTAACCGTCAGGCCTGTTCGATGAGGATTAACCGGGTTGATCAGCAGCAGTGTCTTGCTCATCTCTTTCCCCTACCGACAGTCTCAGGTAAGACGTACATGGAAACCCGCCGGCCCTGATATGACTCACCTTTCAGCGCCTTCTCACCGAAATGAATACAACATAGCGCCCAGGGCTTCAATTCCTCCCTCAAAAACATCAATTCTGCCAGCGATAATCAAGGCAAAGGATTTGATAACTACCGCTTTCGCTGCCATGTCGCAAGCCCCCGTTGCCAATAATGGCGGTTAGCGTTTTCGGGCTTTGCGAAACCGCAAAGCCCGAGTTATGCGATGTGTCAGCAGCCAGCTTTGACCTATTCCTAACCTACCTTAACGGACAGCTGGGTTACAGCGGTTACGCCCTGCCCTAGCCCACCGGAGGGACAACGCCAAGCTGTTGCAGCATACCCAGCATGTCGTAGTTCATCCAGCTTTCCACGACCTTGCCACCAATGATGCGGTCGATGCCCATCCCCGTGATCATCACCTGCTTGCCAGTAGGGGCAATGCCCAGAAAGTCACCTTTGTGTGTGCCTCGACTCGTCCAGCGGTACATGACCTTGTCCCCTTCGGCAATAATGTCCTCAATGGCGAGTTGGAGATCGGGGATGGCGCTGCGGAATATGGTGACGAATTGTTTGTACCCCTCAGGTCCCCGTATCACCTCGGGACTCGCGGGGTCGTGGGTGATGCACTCAGGGGCGAAAACCTCGTCTGCCACGGCCAGGTTCCCCTTGTTCCAGAGCTCCTCATTGTAATGGTGGAGAATGGCCTTGTTTTCTTCTGCTGACATCGGAACCCTCCTTTCGATCTAGATTTGTGAAAACGATACACCTAACTTGACCACAACTAGCTACTTCATTGCTGATCACCTCCTTTCTGGCATCGCTGGTTGCCACCGTTTCGCTTAGCATCCAAATAGACTAACTCAGAACTCGCCTAATCCGAAACATATTGTCTTGTCACACTCAAAGTCAACCGGCGATGCTCTATATCCCATAACCGCTGCTGCGGGATTCAGCTTGACCATCCTAGCCAACCACTATATTGACCAGTCTCCGCGGAACGTAGATAATCCTGGCAATATTCTTGTTCTGGACGTAGGCCTCTATTCGCTCACGGCTCAAAGCCAGCTCCTTAGCCTCGGCCTCGGTGATAGATACCGGCACGGTGACTTTATCTCGCAGCTTGCCGTTCACCTGGATGACCAGCGTGACCTCATCTTCTTTGGCCAGATCCTCATCCCACTTGGGCCACGACTGGTTGTGAATGCTGTAAGGATGACCGCTGCGCGTCCATAGCTCCTCGGTAAGGTGAGGTGCCGTTGGAGCAAGAAGTAGCAACAGATTGGTGATAGCATCCTGCCATGCCGATCCAGAAACGGTACCCTGCCCCTGCACCCGACCAAGATAGTTGGTGAACTCCATCAGCGCAGCCAGCATCGTGTTGAAGCGGAACCGCTCCATATCCCCGGTCACTTTTCTGATAGTCTGATGGGTGAGGCGGCGAAGTTCCTTTTCCACGCTGGCGTCAACCACCTTTTCCGAATAGTCAGCTATCACCAGATTCCAAACGCGGTTCAGCCAGCGGCTCATACCAATGATTCCGCTGTCAATCCACTCCCCACCCTGCTCCCAGGGTCCAATGAACATAATGTAGGCGCGGACAGCATCAGCCCCAAGCTCGGATACATATTCATCGGGCGTAACCACGTTGCCCCTGGACTTACTCATTTTGTCGCCCTGGTAGACAATCGTGCCCTGGTTAAACAGACGCATAAAAGGCTCATCGAAATCGACCACTCCAATATCTCTGATCGCCTTGATGAAGAAGCGGGCATAGAGAAGGTGCATGGTAGCGTGTTCGGCACCGCCGGTATACAAATCCACCGGCATCCAGTGCTTCAACTTGTTGGCATCAAACAGGGAATCGTCGACACCTGGGCTGGTGTAGCGCAGGAAATACCACGAAGAACACATGAAAGTGTCCATGGTATCGGTTTCTCGCCGTGCCGGAGAGGAGCACTGCGGACATGTCGTATTGACGAAAGCCTCGCAGTATTTCAGCGGAGACTCACCGGTAGGCCTGAACTCAGCATCAGGAGGCAGCAAGACCGGCAAATCGTTCTCCGGCACGGGGACGATGCCGCATTTGTCACAATACACCATTGGAATTGGCGCTCCCCAGTAGCGTTGGCGGGAGATAAGCCAGTCACGAATGCGGTAAGTTACAGCCCGCTTCCCCCATCCCTTGTCTTTCAGATAATCGCAGACAGCTTCAATTCCCTGCTGGTCCGGGAGACCGTCGAACTGTCCTGAATTCACCATCGTTCCAGACCCTGTATAGGCCGACTCCAGCTCTTCCCCTTCCCAATCCGGAGGAGCGATCACCACCCGGATAGGTAGCCCGAACTTCTTGGCAAATTCGAAATCACGCTCGTCATGGGCCGGGACTCCCATCACTGCACCAGTTCCATAGCCAAGTAGCGCATAATCCGCAATCCAGATAGGCACCCGCTCTCCATTCAGTTTGTTGATGACATAGCTTCCCAAGAAAACACCAGTTTTCTCCTTTTCCGCAGCCGTTCTCTCGATCTCGGTCTGTCGCTGGGCTTGAAGGACATACTCATCCACCTCAGCCTTGTGCTCCGCCGTAGTAAGTTGAGGTACCAAAGGATGCTCAGGAGCCAGGACAAAGAAGGTGACCCCGAAGATAGTATCAGGGCGGGTAGTAAACACCCTTATCTCCTCGGTATCCACGCCCTCATGTTCCAGGCCAAAGGCAATCTCAGCACCGGTGCTTTTGCCAATCCAGTTCCTTTGCATTATCTGTATCCGCTCCGGCCAATCGATGTGGCTGTGGTCGAGGAGTTCATCGGCATACTTGGTAATCCTGAAAAACCACTGCTCGAGGTACTTCCTGATAACCGCTGTACCACAGCGTTCGCACGAGCCGTCGCCAAGAACCTGCTCGTTGGCCAGCACCGTCTGGCAGTTGGGACACCAGTTGACCGGCGCCTCACCCCGGTACGCCAGACCAGCCTGATAAAGCTTGAGGAAAAGCCATTGCGTCCACCTGTAGTATTCGGGGAGGCAAGTAACCACCTCCCGGTCCCAATCATATATGGCACCCATACTTTTAAGCTGGCGGCGCATGTTCTCGACATTTTCCATCGTCCAGGTGTAGGGATGAATACCACGACTGATAGCCGTGTTCTCCGCTGGCAGCCCAAAGGCATCGAAGCCCATGGGATGGAGCACATTATAGCCCTGCATACGCTTGAACCTGGCGTGGACGTCCGACGGCGCCATGGCATACCAGTGTCCGATATGGAGGTCACCCGAGGTATAGGGAAACATGGTCAACTCATATAACTTGGGGCGGCTATCATCGTCCCTGACCTCGTAAAGCCTATCAGCCGCCCACTTGTCCTGCCATTTCTTTTCGATTTCCTGGGGATTGTATTTGAGAGAAGAACTCATAACGGACTGATTGTATCCTGTTGCGGCTATCTCGTCAACACGCACGCACCTTATCCGCTTCTTGAGACGACACCTTACCGCAGTAGTAGACGCAGTTACAGAAGCAGAACAGAGCTTTGCTTTTGAGCAACGTGTAGTGCGAGGCTTTAGCCTCGCCAGAACCACACCCAGGCGACCTTGAAAGGTCACACTACATTGGTTCGCAAATTTGAGGTTTTCGAAAGATTAAACGACACTAAATAACTGCCAAAGTCGGACAAAGCAATGTATAATGAACATAGGAGCAGAAGCTTCAGTAGGAGGTGCGAGCATGGATGAACTGACCAAGTTGGCAGCACGCCCGCTTTTCATGTGGTACTTCGGTATTGTCGGCGACGCCTTTTTGATTGTTGGTATCGTTGCCGCAGCCACGGACATAACGATAACAGGCTTCACTCCGATGTTGTGGTTCCTACTCGCCATCGCATGTTATCTGGGCATGATTTGGGTGGTTGCGCTGCGCATACTTGCCCATCTTGAAAGCCGCACAGAGGCGTAGCAGTACCCAAATCAGGCAGACTAACGGACATGCACAGGAACAGGTTCGAAGCCCTTGTAACCAAAGCCCTGGAAGAACTCCCAGCCGAATTCCAGAGCAAACTGGAAAATGTCGATGTGCTTGTTGAGGACTGGCCAAGCCAAAGGCAAGTGCGCGACTTGGGACTCAGGCATAGTAGTCAACTGCTAGGTCTTTATGAAGGAGTACCTCAAACCAGTCGGGACAGAGGCTATAACCTGGTTCTGCCAGACAAGATAACCATCTTTCAGAAGCCCATCGAGGCAAGATGCCGCTCTGAGGGGCAAATCGAAACGGAGATAGGCGAAGTAGTCCGCCACGAGATCGCCCATCACTTCGGCATTGGCGACGATACCCTGCGCAGGATAGAAAGGGAGAAGCTCAGAAAGCGGCAATGATAGAAGCAAGCCTTGACCAGTCAACAGCTTGACCTGTAGCCCTCCGAAGCCACTTGGAGCGTTTTGGCCTCAGTTCTGCACCATGGCTCAGCCTGGAAAGATATGTGATTATTTCTTTGGAGCACCGTACATCTTTTGAAATCTTTCCAGCATCTTGCGCGGCGTTACCGTGGGCCTTTCATATTTGGGCAACTCTTTTTCTATGCCAAATAGATATTTGGCTACAGTCTTCAGGCTCTCCAGGTCATATCTGGCCATCATTGTGATAGTTTCCATCTGCGGAGAGCCACCACCATGCAATCCTGCCACCTGCATCACGCCAGACAATTCTGACACTATGAGGTTTTCCAAGCCCCGGAAGCATCTATGCTGATTCTCTGAGGATATCTTGGGGTTCCTCATCATGTATTTATTTGCCAGCTCTTTTGTCTCCTTTGAGAAGAATTCCTCCTCAAAAGGCATAGTAGACGACAAACCCCCGCCAAGGTCGGCTACGATCTTAAACTCATTATAGATCTCTTCTCCGGCGAGCCTCCTGCCAGCATTGGTCAGAATCTCGTCGGGTATGTAGGTACCGGATGCCGATTGCTCAGCGCGATGAGCGCTCATTTGGCCGGCGGCAAAGACAAGCTCTGCTACGCCTACGATGTGTGATATCTTCTCTCGTACATGATCCTCTTTTTCAATTCCATTGTACTCCGCCACAAGCGCAGCGGCGCTGGCCAAGACTTCAGATGTGGCGGGTTTACAGCCAGTGTATGAGTGCCTGTGATAATGGGCAAAAAGCAAGGCAAGAAAGCCGGCAAACGGGGTTTGCCTCGGGTCGCCCTTGCCATCAAGAAAGACCCTCTCGCGAGGCACAAAGACATCGTCAAAGATAGTATACGATTCAGCATCGCCTATTTCGGCAATGGGAGCTTGCAGGTATTTCCTCTTATGATTGTATGCCGGCCTGACCAGCATCTTCACACCATCCCAGTCAGCGGGGACGGCAAATGCAACAGCGTACTCATCGTCTTTGTCAGTCATGAACCTGGTAGGTACGGCTATTATCTCATCACCCACCGGAGCAGTCGTGTTGTCAATCTTGGCCCCCCTTACCACGATTCCATCGGGCCTGCTTTCAACTATTCGCAGGTAAAGGTCAGGGTCTACTTGCTCATGAGGCCTTTTCAACCTGTCACCTTTGACGTCTGTCTGAGCACAATTCGCAGTTATGTCATTGTCTTGCCAGTATCTCAGATACTTCAAGAAATTCTGGCTTGCATCTGTACCGAGAGCTTGGTCCATTTCATAGGTGACAACAGACAGGGCATTCATAACATCTGTCCCCATGCATCTCATAATGCAGCCACCCACCCTGTGGCATAGAAGCCTGGTCATCGCCTGCTTCTTTAGGAGGTCGTCGACGCTATGATGAATATTGGTGAACCTGTTTATCTTCTCTCCTGTTAGGTGTGATGTCGCAGTGGCCAGGCCATCCCACTCGGGGTCGTTAGCCCGATCATACGTCTCTCTGATAACGCGTAACTGTCCAGCAAGCCTTTCATCAGCCCTGTCGCATTTAACTCCGTCCATGTAAAGGTTCCTCTTCATCTTCGTCAAGCGCTTGTAGTACTCGTCGTAAGTTGCTATTGCCATGTTAAACCCTCCTTTCTCAGATTATAACTCAGCAACCGCGGAAACTCTAGCGAATGCACTGAGTCAGTACAATCGTCCTTCCTAGCCTGTTCTTACTCCTTGAGAGCCGGCTACAATTTCCGCGCTACCTCTGCCGCCTGCTGGACAGCCTGCAGTATCTTACCCGGGCTGGCGGCATCACCCACCACATAGACCTCAGGGGCGAGGTCCTTCACTCCAGCCAGGTCATTGACCGATTTTGCCCCTGTAGCCAGAACCACGGTATCCACAGATTCGAGTGTTCGCTCTTCCCCCTCGGAGCTAACGACCACGCCAGCGTCAGTGATAGCCTTCACCGGGGTGGAGGTCAGTATCGTCACATTTCTCTCCCTGAGACGCCGGCGCAGAAAGTAGCGGGCCGATGGCGAGACGTCCTGAGCAGTACGCCGGAGCATCTCGACTATGGTCACGTTCTTGCCCTGTTGAGCCAGGTAGTCGGCGGTCTCGCACCCCACCATGCCCCCTCCAACAACCACCACCCTGACGCCAACCGGGGCTCCGCTGAGGACATCGTGAGCGGTGACAACATTGCCTCGATCCGTTCCTGCAATATCAGGTAACAGCGGCGCTGACCCCGTGGCCACTATGACTACGTCCGGCGACAACTCATTAACCATCCCGGGGCTCAGCTCACAATTCAGCCTTATGTCCACTCCCAATCGCTCCAGGTCTTTGATTCGAGACCGGACCACCTCCAGCCAAATCTCCTTGGTAGGAGGCACTGCTGCCAGCAGAGCTTGCCCGCCGAGGCAGTCCCGCTTTTCACACAGGGTGACCCTATGTCCCCATAAAGCTGCCGTCCTGGCTGCTTCCAGACCCGCTGGCCCACCACCAGCAACCACCACCCTTTTGGCCTTTGCCGCACCTGCTGAAGCGTATTCCGCTTCTCGCCCTAGCGCCGGATTCTGAATGCAGGTTATCGGCGGCGTGCCCAGCATCAGCATATCAATGCAGCCCTCATTGCAGGAAAGGCACTTGACAATGGCATCATCGCGCCCCTCCAATGCCTTAGCGGCAAATTCAGGATCAGCCAACGACGCTCTTCCAACAGCCACCAGGTCGGCCTTCCCGGAGCTGAGGATATCCTCGGCAACGCCAGAGTCTACTATCCGTCCTACGGCAATGACCGGCACCGAAACAGCCGATTTGATGGTAGCAGCCGCCGCGGCATTGAATCCCGGCTCCATGGCAGGAGGCGCACTGGTGAGGTGAGCCGACTCAAAAACGCCCACACTGACGTGAAGCGCATCAACACCCGCCTCAACGAGCCGCTTGGCTACCACCACGCTCTCTTCGATGGTACGGCCTTCGGGAACTGCTTCGTCACCGCTGATGCGGAACAGGATGGGGTAATCAGGCCCCACCAGTTCTCTCACCCGCTGCAATATCTCCAGTGGAAACCGCAGGAACCCCTCCAAGTTACCGCCGTACTCGTCGGCCCGTTTGTTTGCGTAAGCTGACATGAACTGGGCTATGAGGTACCCATGAGCACCATGCAGCTCTACCGCATCAAAACCGCACTCTTTGGCACGCCGTGCCCCCTGGGCATATGCCTCAACCAGCGACCCTATCTCCTCTACGGTTAGCTCTCTGGGCATCTCTCGAGTGATGGGGTCGGGGATGGCCGACGGGGCTACAGGCTGCTGGCCACCGATGCTAGAAGGGTATGTCGCGCGCCCGGCATGATGCAACTGGACGGCAATCTTGGCACCAGCAGCGTGGATCCGGTCGACAAGGCGGTTCAGCCCGGGCGCAAACCTATCATCCCAGATGCCCAACTGGGAGGGAATCCCCCTACCTGAGGAATCAATAGCAACCACCTCCACGATGATGAGCCCGAAGCCTCCCCTGGCTCTAGCTTCAAGGTATTCGATAAACCGGTCTGTTACCGTCCCATCAGGGGCACTGAAGCCGGTCCCCATTGGCGGCACCACCAGCCGGTTCTTGAGCTCCATCTTTCCAATGCTAATAGGCTGTAATAGTTTCATTCTTATCGCTCCAAGTCTTACTTTCTTCCCCAAACCCCACGAGAGACCACCAACGGAAAAGCGAGATAGGCCCGTAGCAGTCTTCTCTCGACCGTTTGCAGAACTTATGCAAGGGGCCCCAGACTCATCTACCTGTGTACTTGGGAGGTCTCTTCTCCAGAAAAGCTTTTGCCCCTTCCTTCTGGTCCTCGGTTCCGAAACACAGGGCAAAGAGGTCGCCTTCGCTCTGGATCCCGACTGAAAGGGGAGTCTCAAGGGACTTGTTCACCGCCAGCTTGGCAAACTTCAAGATGGCCGGGCTCTTGCTCTTGAGTTTACCGATGATTTCGTCAACCGCTTCCCTTAGCTTCTCCTTTGGGACAACCTTGTTAACCAACCCGAGCTGCAAGGCCTCCTCGGCTGAGATGAAATCGCCGGTCAGGATAAGCTCCTTCGCCTTCTTCTCCCCCACGAGCCTCGGCAACATCTGGGTGCCTCCTCCACCCGGTATAACTCCAACGCTTATCTCCGGCTGCCCAAATTGGGCATTCTCAGCGGCTATGATTATGTCGCAGGCGATCGATATCTCAGTCCCGCCGCCAACTGCAATCCCATTCACCATGGCTATGACCGGCTTGGGAATCTCCCTTATGAATTCGTATGGCCTTCTTGTCGCCTTGGTCCACTTCATGACGTCAATGGGAGCCCATTTGGAAAACATACTGATATCAGCACCGGCGCTGAAAGCCCTATCCCCAGCCCCTGTTATGACGATGACGTACACCTCATCATCGTCCTTGGCCTTCTCCAGCGCAGCAGTGACTTCACTAAGCAAGGTCTCGTTCTGCGCATTCAACTTGTCCGGCCGATTGAACGTTATCCAGGCAACGTTATCCTTCTTATCGTAGAGAATCGTCTCAAAGTCCATTTCGCCTCCTGTCCACTACTGAATGGCAAGCCTATCACGCCGAAACCCAGGCTTTGCTTGCACCTACCGGGACTTATCGTTCTCCCGGCATCACCCCGAACCTATCGAAGGAGTATTTCTCTTTCACGGGAATGCCAGCCAGGCGCTTGGCGATGTTCTTAGTTTTCTCAACATCGTAGCTGGCCATGATGGCAATCTGCTCCATCCTGGGAGAACCACCGCCGTGAACGCCCGCATACTGCGCCACGCCAGCCGCTTCCGAGCACGATATAGCCTGAACCCAGCGAAAGGCACGGTGTATATCTTCAATCGGAACTTCCGGGTTGCGCATCATGTACTTCTCCATGAACGGGCGAGTCTCCGGGTTCAACCAATCGCCCTCCCGCGGTAAGGTTGCAGGCATCCCTCCGGCAATATCTGCCAGGATATCGAACTCATGGTAGATATTTACACCTGCATGTCTGCGGCTGACATTGCAGTAGACTATGTCTGGAATGTAGGTTCCTGAGCTCGACTTCTCAGCGTTAATCGCAGCAGCAATTCCCGTGCCGTAACACAGCTCCGAGGTGCAAATCATTTCCGCCAGCTTCTCCCTGACGTGCGCTTGCTTCTCTATCCCATTGCATTCAGCCATCAGGGCAGTAGCTCCCGTAAGCACGTCTGTCAAGGCTGGCTTACAGCCCGTATAGCTGTGGCGGTGGAAAAGGGCAAACAAGAGCGCCACTCTGCCTCCCAGCTCATATTCTCCATTCAGGAACACCCTCTCCCAAGGCACAAACACATCGTCGAAAACCGTCAGAGAGTCGGCACCCACGTAGGGGCCGGGCATGCCTAGCCGTTTGGAGATAGGCTGCCTGGCGGCGCTGACAATCAGTTTCACGCCCTCTGCATCGGCCGGAACCGCACAGGAAATCGCCCACTCTCCCTCTTCCTTCGTCAGTCGCCTTGTAGGTATCACCACGATCTCTTCGACAACAGGAGCAACTGAGTTGTGCACCTTGGCTCCCCTGATGACGACACCGTCGCTTTTCGTTTCCACCACGCGCAGGTAGAGGTCGGGGTCCACCTGTTCGTGAGGTCGCCGCGGGCGGTTTCCTTTGACATCTGTCTGAGCGCAACAACCCATGCGGTCATTCTCCTGGAAGTCCCTCAGCCAGTTCTCAAATCTCTTGTGATACTCAGTGCCGTACGCCTGGTCGGCCTCATAACTGACCACGGAGTTTGCATTGATAGCGTCGATACCCATACATCTGTCGATGCACCCGCCTACCTGGTGACAGGCCAATCTGGTCATCTTCTGCTTGGCAAGCAAATCGGCAACGCTTCGGTGAATATGGCAGAATCGGTTTATCTTCTCACCGGTCAGGTGAGATGTAGCCGTAAGAATGTCCTCATATTCCTTAAACTCTGGGGCCGCCACCAGGTCGTAGGTCTTGGCGAGCCTGTTGACCCCTCCTTCCAGCCGGGGGTCGTCTCGGTCTATGAGCTCCCCGTTCATGTAGACATTCCGCCTCATCTTGCTCAGCCTTCTGCGATATTCACTTGACGTAATCACCATGCCCTCCCGAGTGAAACTTCATCTCCCAACTGTCACACTACCACTGTGGGTGGTTACCTCACCGCCAACTACCCCTCTCTGCGAAACTGCAAAGAGGCCTCTTGGTAACCCGATTCCAACTCACCGTTC
>CAZTRR010000002.1:0-2762 GCA_964616785.1 uncultured Dehalococcoidales bacterium | reverse complement strand
CTCTCTGCGAAACTGCAAAGAGGCCTCTTGGTAACCCGATTCCAACTCACCGTTCTCCCGGCATCACCCCCAACCTACCGAAGGAGTATTCCTCCTTTACCGGAATGCCCGCCAGGCGTTTGGCGATATTCTTCGTCTTCTCCACATCGTAGCTACCCATGATGGCTATCTGCTCCATCCTGGGAGAACCGCCACCGTGAACGCCAGCGTACTGCATGACGCCAGCAAGCTCTGAGCATGATATGGCCTGTACCCAGCGAAAGGCACGGTGTATGTCTTGGATGGGCACTTCCGGGTTGCGCATCATGTACTTCTCCATGAACGGGCGAGTCTCCGGGTTCAACCAATCGCCCTCCCGCGGTAAGGTTGCAGGCATCCCTCCAGCAATATCGGCCAGGATGTCAAACTCATGGTAGATATTTACACCTGCATGTCTGCGGCTGACGTTGCAGTACAGGATATCGGGTATATACGTTCCCGAACCCGACTTCTGGCCATTGATCGAGGCGGCAATACCTGTCCCATAGCACAGTTCAGAAGTACAGATCAGCTCAGCCAGCTTCTCCCTCACATGCGCCTGCTTTTCTATCCCGTTGCATTCAGCCATCAGCGCAGTGGCCCCTGTAAGAACATCCGTCATAGCCGGTTTGCAGCCAGTGTAGCTGTGGCGGTGATACAGGGCAAACAAAAGCGCCAGCCTGCCACCCAGCTCATACTCTCCATTCAGGAACACTCTCTCCCAGGGAACAAACACGTTATCGAAAATCGTCAGAGAGTCAGCCGACCCAAAAGGACCCGCCATCCCCAGGTCCTTAGAGGCCTCATAATTGGCAGCGCTAACAATTAGCTTTACACCCTCTTCATCAGATGGAACTGCACAGGAAATGGCCCAAGAACCCTCCTCCTCCGTCAGTCGCCGTGTAGGTAGCACCATGAGCCATTCCACACAGGGGGCAACTGAGTTGTGCACCTTGGCTCCCCTGATGACGACACCATCGCTTTTCGTTTCTACCACGCGGAGATAGAGGTCTGGGTCTAGCTGTTCATGAGGTCTCCACGGGCGGTTTCCTTTGACATCTGTCTGGGCACAGCAACCGGTGCAATCGTTCTCCTGGAACTCCCTCAACCAGTTCTCAAACCTCTTGTGATACTCAGTGCCGTACGCCTGGTCAGCCTCGTAACTAACCACGGAATTTGCGTTGATAGCGTCGATGCCCATACACCTGGCAATACATCCACCTACCTGGTGACACGCCAATCTTGTCATCCTCTGCTTGGCAAGCAGGTCTTCAACACTCCGATGAGTGTGGCAGAACCGGTTTATCTTTTTGCCAGTCAGGTGAGACGTGGTCGTGAGTATATCCTCATACTCTTTGAATTCCGGGTCGTTTATCAAGTCATAGGTCTTGGCCAGGACATTTACCGCCCCCTCCATCCGCGGATTCTCGCGATCCACAAGCTCGCCATTCATGTAGACATTCCGCCTCATCTTGCTCAACCTCTTGCGATACTCACTCGATGTAATCATCCCGACCTCCCGTTATTCGATATTTCCATGTGTGTTTTCTACTAAGCTACACCGACACAGTGCCTCCTTATATGCTGATGCCTCCATCCACGGCTATGACCTGCCCGGTTACATAGCTGGAGGCATCAGAGGCCAGGAAAATGATAGCCCCTACCATCTCCTCAGGCTCGGCTATCCGCCCCATGGGAGTTCTACTCATAGCGCCTTGTAGGATGTCCGGGTTACTCCAGAGGGCCTGGCTGAATTGAGTCCTGGTTAGTCCGGGGGCTACCGTGTTTACCCTGATGTTGTACTGGGCCCATTGCTGCGCCATGACCTTGCTCGCCATGATCACCCCGGCTTTGCTCATCGAGTAAACTGGCAATATGTCGGGGGTAATCCCCGCCACCGAAGCGATGTTGATAATCTTGCCTTCACCCTGTTCCTTCATCACCCTGGCCACCGCCTGGCTCAGAAAGAACAACCCTTTCAGGTTGAGGTTCATGATTGAGTCCCAGGCACGCTCATCTATGTCCAGGGCCTGGTCCATAGTGGGGTTGGTGCCGGCGTTGTTCACCAGGATATCGATCTTCCCGAACTCCTCCTTCACCCTGCTGACTAGATTGCTGATTTCCTCGACCCTGCCGATGTGCGCCGCTACAGCCAGGGATTTCCTGCCCAGACCTCTTATCTCCTCAGCCACCTTCTCCAGGTCAGGAAGTTTCCGACTGGCCACCACGACATCCGCGCCGGCCCGGGCAAGACCAAGTGCCACAGCTCGCCCGATGCCGCGGCCGCCGCCGGTTACAAGAGCCACCTTGCCATCTAAAGAAAAATCCATCTTGACACCTCCTTAATGCGAACTTGTCCTCCTAGCAGTCAACCCCCTAGCGGAAGCAGCCGTCGTCGAGGATAGTCAGGGCGAACTCAGCCTAGCCGAGATAGACCTGTTTGTACTAGTCACGACTGGACTCAACCTCGCCCTGTGCCGAACCACTCCGCCCCAAAGACTATCTTGGAACAGAGGCGGGAGCGTTCTCCATCATTCATCGTGCTGCGCTGAGGTATGCCATAGACGAAGTCTATGGTTCAGTCTTCAGCCCCCACGCAGGGCAATTGCTGCTTGGTTGATTATAGCCAAATGGCAACGAACATGCAACGACCTGTACTCGTCCAGTACATTAGTGACATATCCCTTTCCTTTCAAGGTCGTAGGGATAGACCTTTAGGTCTGTCCGCTTCGGACAGGTCTGAA
>CAZTRR010000001.1:64878-67326 GCA_964616785.1 uncultured Dehalococcoidales bacterium | reverse complement strand
TGCCTTGGAGAGAGGCAGGATTTTCATCCCAATTCCTGGCTCGACATCAAAGCTGAGTATGTTGCCCGTACCCTTGTCGGCGCCTCTTACCTTGAGTACTTCCAGGGACTTCATCAGCTTATCTCCTATCTCCTCGATGCCAAGCCGCAGGTGGGCATCGCACAGCGACCGAATGCGGATAAGCATTTCCTCATTGAAGGCGAAGCTGTGGGCGATATTGATCACGGTTCTGCCATCATCACACAGGTTTTTGCATCTGTCGAAGTAGAAAATGACGTCATCACTCGAGGTGTAGGCAATAATGGGGGTAAGAGAGTCGATGATTGCCAAGCGGTAGTCTTCAAGCTTCTCCATCGCGGCGAGGAGAACGTCGAGGCAAGAAGACAGGTCGGTTTTCGATGGTTGAAGAAAATAAACCTTCAACCATCCTATAATAATATGGTCGAGAATGTCCAGCCCAAGGCTCTGCATCTGCGTCACCAGGCTCTTCACCGTGTTCTCAGTGGTGAAGAGGATCACCTTGTGTTTGTCACGCAATGAACCCCATATCAACTGCTGAGCCAGCACCGATTTTCCAGCGTCGGACTGCCCCTCGATGAGGGTCAGGGAGCCAACAGGGATGCCGCCTCCCAACCTCTTGTCAATCTCAACATTGCCCGTAGAGATTATCTTGACTTTCTTCTCAGACGCGTCTGAGGTTAGGTCGTGTTTCATTACGGAGCGCCTCCCCTGGTGAAAATAGACTGGCTGGCAACACCATTAGGGGTAGATATAGTTACCCAGTTGGTGGTATTTTCTGCCACCACCGGGCTGAGTTGCATAAGAATTCTCATGTCCTCCCCAGGATTCAGTATATGTGGCTCAACGGTCTCGGCGCTCCCGTTGAAGTAAATCCTGTCTCCCCCCGTCCATTTGTTGTCCGCCGGTGGGTCAGACGAATCATAAGGAAGCCATGCCACACGATAGGTAGTATTGTCAGTATAGTATTTAACGATGACATCCCAGGAATCAAAATCGGCCAGTGAGACCCCGCCCTCATTCCTGACGGTTATCTCGACCTGGGTTCCGTCAGCCGAGACCGTACAGTTGTCCGTGACAATCTCTGTCCGCCTCATTTCCCCGGCGCGCTGGGACATCTCCTTCCACGAAGCCGCCAGCGTGTCTACTGACGGAATGGCGCTCAGCATCAGGGTTAGCGTCCCACCCAGGATTATGGCCATCGATATGGCGGCAATTATTGCATTTTCCATCGCTTGGCTCTAAAGACTGAATTGATGCTCGTCCGAGATGCCGTTGGAGAGCACCACCTTGACGAAATAGGTGCCGGAGTCGGGCGTTTCTGAACAGGTAATGGTAATCTTCATGGTTTCGGTAGGGCCGCATACGTTGGCCCCGGGGTTCCCTTCTATCTCGTAATCCCAATGGCCGGCTGCACTTCCGTAGGTCACCCGGGAGAAGCTGTCTACAGGACCGAAAAAGACATCACAACTGTCGATGGCCAGTATTCGCGCGGCACCGACGTTCTTTACCCATATAAATACTCTGGTATCCTGATTTCCTGTTTGAATGATTTCAATGTGGCTCATGATGCGGTCGTCCACGTTTGCGGACATGGTGCTTATGGCGGCACTGCTGCGATTGATAGCCGGGTAGACGGCATTGAACACCACTAGCGAGCATACTATCCCGGCTATGAGAAGGAAAATTGTGACTACTGCCTTATCCATAACTGGGTTCTCTGCTATCTGCTAGGATGCTTAACAGTGCTGCTTCTGACTCGCTGCCGTAGCCCAAAAGGCTGTCAAGTTGGGCGATTACGCCCAGGTAGTCTCTAGTTGTTATCTTTGTTTTCCTCGGCTCGTCCACCTGGGCAAGGCGGACCAGCTTGACGAGAAGGTCTTTCAGTTCCTCCGAGACATGCCCCACCATGTGGCATGCTTCCACCATGACCTCTGTTCTGTCTTTGCCTATCTTGTCCGTTGACTCGTCCACCCATTTGGACAACCCGGCGATGGTGAGCAGAGTGATGCCATCGCCGTTCGCCCTGCCACGTAGATACTGCGTTGCCTGTTTGCGTTTTCCGCTATCTGCTTCTTGCTCCAAAGGTCCAAGACCAGGCAAAAGCCCAGCAGCACCTTTCCTGTCGCGTTCCCCACCTGTTGGTGGTGATTCGGCCTCTTCTTCGGTGGTGGGCCCCAGGCTGGGCAAAGAGGGGGCATCTCTTGAGCCCTTCTTCTTGCCACGTTTCCGTCCTGTTGCCGAGTCTTCCTCTTCGGCAGTGGGTTCCAGGCCTGGTGAGGAGCTGACATCACCGGCTCCTGTTGCCTCTTTTGTGTCGGCCTCTTCCGACTCTGGGGTTAAATCCGTCTCGGCGACAGCTTCTTCACCGGGCTGGCTGTCTCCTTCGAGCACTGCAGGTTCGGTGGCGGGTGCCTCCCCAGTTGCTGC
>CAZTRR010000001.1:44566-64778 GCA_964616785.1 uncultured Dehalococcoidales bacterium | reverse complement strand
GGCTTGCGCAGCAAGGGCAAACGGGTTCTCGGCGTTCAGGTACTGCTCACGAATATCAAGCAGCATGGCCTTGATCTCGTTCTTCAGCACCTTTATCTCGTTTTCTACATCCGTTACTCTATGCTGTACATCTGCCATGACCCTTTGTCCTCCGTTGACCTTCGCCGTTGTTGCCTCCGACGAGAGTCAGCGTCCCCTTTATGCATTAGCGCTCCCGGGAGAGCCCCGGCACCTTCGACTTATTCAATGGAGACCCCCCTCTGGGAGCGCTAAGCTGTTCAGATACTGTTCGCGTACTTGCTACATTTGAGCGCTAATACTTAGTGCATGTTCATAACCGGGTCGATGCCGGGGGGCAGTACCCTCTCAATTGTGACCACGGCCCCTGCAGGCGGCTTGAACTCAAGGGTGAACTTCTCGTTAGGCCCCAGTGTAGGGTCGAGGGGGGTGTCGGCGCCGTCAATGTCGGTGCAGTCGAACGAAATCTCGGCCTTCTCACCTATCTCCAGCAGGGTATCGCCGTCGTTGTCGCCTACGAAGGTGCTCGTCCAGTCGCAGTCGTTGTGGTACTGGTTCTGGTCGACGTAGGCAAGGATGCACGAGTTCTCGCCCAGGCCCCCATCCGGTGCTGTCAGGTCTATGGGCTCTCCGGCCACGGCATTGCGCAGGGTGAACTTGATGGACGTTACCGTGGTATTGTCGGCACTCTCGGCAATAACACTACCCGTCAGCTCCATGGTGCTCTTGGCTTCTTCCAGGCCGAGGTAGACAGTCTCTTTGCCCTTCTCAGCCGAGAAGATACCAGCCGACAGAACGGCATAGCCAAACACCGCGGCAACGGTCACGAACGCAATCAAGATGATGGCCGTCTCCAGGCCGGTGATGCCCCTCTCGTCTCGGTGCCCCTTTCTCAGGGCTCTCATTAACTTGTCGAACATTTTCCTTCCTCCTTGTTTGGTTTCACGGTTTGCGATTTTTCGCTCTTGCAAGTCCTGGTCTTCGCGGCTCGCGATCTCTGGTATCACATACACATCACCTCCTTCTTTTTCTAGCGCTTATCAGTGAGACAGTATGTTCGTTAACCCCGTTCAGCAATTCCCATATGCAGTATTCGCTTGTTCTCATATGGTGAATCCAAGTACCCAAACCCTATCTAACATTCTGCCTTAAGTATAGGGCAAAACGCTGTCTAGTAAATCGCCCATTGGTAATAGTTTGGCCAGGACTTTAGTCCTGATTGACAGGCAGCCCTGAATGTACTACGCAAGAGTGTAGGCAGCATTAGGAGCAGGCGGATGTCTGGCAGTCACCTCATTCGTGAGCCCTGCGCTTCCTGTCACACCTGCGCCAGGAGAGCGGGGCAACTCCGGGGGAACCTGATAGCCAGAGAACTTGGCAGTCCCTCCGGCAATCTGGCTTTGTGTCAGCGAGCAGGGGTGTTTCGTGACCGCCATTCTGAGCCCCTCGCTTACTGTCATCCTGAGGGAGCGAAGCGACCGAAGGATCTCGCTCAGGATGAACTCCGCGAAGGGGTGAGGGTGAAACCCGTCGTGAAACCTGAATTTATGGTTTACAAAGTAGAAAATGTTGACAAGAGTCGGTTGGTATACTAATGTAGGTATAGACGCAGATAGCTGGAGAGGCTTAGTCTTGTGATAGACGAGTGCGTGAGAGTGGGTAAGTGCCGGCGTGTGAACTGCTGGCGGTGTATGACTGAGGCTGATTGCCTGCTCCAGCGCTAGGAACGCAGAACGATCAATCATGAATGTAACAACAAAGATAGGAGTGCTTGTAGCGTCAGCGTTGGCCATCTCTCTGCTGGTTCAGGTGGTCTTCGTTTTTCCTGAAATAAGGTCTCGAGAATTCGGGCTGCAGCAAGTTCGTATTCAGGCTGGTGCTGACACTGTGGCGTCTGAGATAACGGACTTCCTCGATGACATAGGCTATGAGCTTGAGGGGCTTGCTAGGATGCCCGAGATCAAGACCATGGACGTAAGCCAGCAGGAGAAGCTTCTGTCCCTCAGTGTGCATACGTCACCAATGCTTCAGACCGTCTCTATAGGTATCGCTGACATCAATGGGGTGGTAACCTGCCTCGAATCTCTGAAGCCGGCTGTAATCTTCTCAAAATCGAAAGCCGTAGGCATGGACATCTCAGACCGCGATTACTTTGAGTGCTGCGTATCCACCGGCGCAACCTGCTGCAGCGACCCGTTCGAAGAGACCCCTTGTGGCCTTATGATGGCTGCAATAGCTGTACCTGTATGGGCCGATGATGGGGGTGTCGGCGGGGTGATATTTGCAGAGATACCCATTCAGACTCTCGCGGGGATGATTGAAAAGGGCCATCTTGGGGAAGCTGAGAGTGTCTACATGGTGGATAGCGAAGGATTCGTGATAGCGGAATCGGAAAAGGACTTGACCAGGCTGTCCGGTGGCTCTTTCGGTTTGGACTACTCCAGTTACAGTGTCGTGCAAGGCATCATGGCGGGGCAGAGCGGTGTCGGGGAGTATGAGTACGATGGGGAGACCCATCTTGCGGCCTACGCGGTGATCGTGCCGTCTGGTTGGGGCATTGTGTTTCAGAAGCCTCTTGAGGTTGTTATGGCCAAAAGCAGGGTATTGCCAAACTTCCTCCTGGGAATCAATGCTGCCGTTTTCGTTACAGCCGTGCTGGTAGCACTGGTGTTCGCACGGCGGTTAACCAATCCTATACGCAAACTGGCGGACTACGCGGGAATGGTTGAAAGGGGAGACTACACGGCTGCTCTCGACGTTAAAGGCGGGGATGAAATCGCGCATGTAAGCTCTACCATCAAGTCAATGGTCCGACAAATGCTGGCAATGCGCGAGAAGGAGTTGGCGGCAATCGTTAACAGTATGAAAGATGGGCTAATAACGTTGGATCAGAAACAGCGAATAACTCGGCTGAACCCTTACATGGAGCAGATGCTGGGACTGAGGGCTGCCGAGGTGCTCAACAAGACCGTCTCCGAACTGGAGGATGACCCTCGCTGGGCGGTAGTTGCGCGTCTTGTCCAGACGGAATCACCTGATGAGGAGGTGGTGCTTGCCGAACCGCATGAGCGGGTTGTGAAAGTGCACTCATCAAAGCTCAAGGGAGGAGGAGACAAAGACCTGGGTGAGGTGAAAGTCATCCTCGACGTTACCAAAGAGAGAGAGCTTGACCAGATGAAATCGGACTTCATAGCCAACACCTCGCATGAAGTTCGGACACCCTTGCATTCCATCCGCGGTTTTGTCAAACTAATGCTGGATGGCAAGGTAACCGACCCAGAGATACAGCATGAATTCCTGAGTATCATAGATGAACAAAGCCAGCATTTGAGCAACCTGGTAAGCGCCATTCTCGACACATCCGCTATAGAGTCGGGAGAGATGACATACGCGAAGCAGCCTGTTGCAATGAATGACGTGGTCGATAAGGCACTGGTCAAACTGCAGAGCATCGCCGAGGAAAGAGAGATTGCTGTCGAGGCAGACATGCCGGGGACGTTGCCAGTTGTTGAGGGCGACTCCGAAAAACTTGAGCAGGTGGTAACAAACCTGGTACACAATGCTATCAAGTTTAGCCAGAAAGGTGGCAAGGTCCGTGTTACCGCTGGGCCCCAGAACACTAGCATATTGGTGCAGGTCACCGACCAGGGCAGTGGCATTCCCGCTAGTGCCATCCCACTGCTCTTTCAGAAGTTCTTCAGGGTGCATGGCTCTATGCCCTGGGCTAGCAGTGGCACGGGCTTGGGACTCTACATAGTTAAGCAGATAGTGGAGGCCCACGGCGGCCAAGTATGGGTTGAGAGTAAACTAGGTGAAGGCAGCACTTTCAGCTTCAGGCTGCCTTTGAGTGGTAACGACAAGAACCAATAGGAAGGAGGGTAGCATGTCCGAAAGAATATTGATTATAGAGGATGACCGAAGTACTGCTAGACTGGCAGAGTATACACTTCAACAGGCGGGGTATGAGGTCGGTATCGCCTCGGACGGCTTTGAGGGACTCAGGAAAGCTCTGGGAGAGCACCCAGACCTTATCATTCTTGACGTCATGCTGCCTGGTTTGGATGGATATGAGATATGTCATCGGCTGCGCCAGAAGGCTGAAACCGCCAACTTACCCATTCTCATGATCTCAGCCAAGGCGCGCAAGGACGATAAGGATGTTGGGCTTCAGGTGGGGGCAGATGAGTACCTGACCAAACCGGTTGACCCGTCAGAAATACTGGCCAGGGTGCAAGCTCTACTTGCCGACAAGGGCAGGATTGTCTACGGAGAATCTTAGCGGCACCCTGCGGAGTCAGCCATTCTGAGCAACGAAGCGCCTCGAGGCGAAAGGGAGCTGTAAAGATGGATACCCCTGCGCATCATTCGTCAAAAGAGAAACTCGGTGAAATCCTTACTAGAACGGAGGTCATCACTGCTGAGCAGTTGGAAGATTCGTTACAAGTTGCCCGCAGGGATGACAAGCTGCTCGGGCAAGTCCTCCTCGAGAAGGAGTTGATTACTCCCACCGACCTGGCAACGGCTCTCAGCATTCAGTTGGGAGTGCCACTAATCGACCTCAAAAGGCACAAGGTCCAACCAGTGGCCCTGAAGTTGGTCCCTGAGCAACTGGCTAGAAGGTATAATGTTCTGCCGCTGGATATCGTCGGTGGGTCTCTAGCCATAGTAATGGAGAACACGATGGATGTGCGGGCCATTGATGACATCGCCGCAGTGTCAAAGATGCGGGTCGAGCCTATGATGGCGTTTGGCGACGAGATCCGCAGCGCAATTGACCGCAACTATGCCGTGCGAGGTGAAATCGATCGGGCGGCTGCCATATCGGCAGCTCCGGCCGCAGAAGAAGAGGCAGAGCCAGAGGAGCTCATCCCTGCAGAGGCAGAAGCCCCAGCACTCCGTAATCTCAATTTGCTCGTTCAGCAGGCGGTGCGGAGCCGAGCCTCAGACATTCATATCGAACCTCAGGAAGATAAGCTTCAGGTTCGGTTCCGTGTGGATGGGCTACTGCAGGACACAATGTCTCTGCCCCTGAGCATCCATGCTGCTCTCTTATCTAGGCTAAAGATTATGGGTGGCATGAACATCGCTGAGCGAAGACGGCCCCAAGATGGTCGGTTTTCAGCCCGGATCGATGATCAGGATATGGATATACGTGTCGCCTGTGGCAATACGGTGCATGGTGAAATGGCAGTGCTACGCCTTCTGCCCAAGACCGGCCCCATACTGGACCTAGTAGCCCTTGGCTTCTTGCCCAGCGCACTTGGAAGATATGGGCAGATGCTCAATCTTCCCTTCGGGATGATTCTATTCGGTGGCCCAACTGGCTCCGGAAAAACTACAACGCTCTACGCTTCGATTAACCGACTTAACCAACTGGAACGCAACATAATGACTATAGAGGACCCTGTGGAATATTATCTGCCTGGTATCAATCAGTTCCAGGTTAATCCCAAGGCTGGTATTGGGTTCGCTGACAGTCTGCGGGCGTTTATGCGGCTTGATCCGGATGTCATTTTGGTAGGAGAGATTCGAGACACCGAAACAGCAAGGATGGCAACTCAAGCAGCTCTTACAGGCCATCTCGTGTTTTCTACGGTCCACGCCAATAATGCTGTCGGCATCGTGGCGCGACTGCAGGACCTGGGTGTGGAACCTTTCTATATTTGCTCGGCTCTTGTCGGTACCGTTTCTCAACGGATTATTCGGCGCATTTGTTCGCACTGCCGGGCACCTTACGAGCCGACCGCGGAGGAGCGAGCGGCCTATCAGGAAGAAATGGGTGAGCCACCACCTCAGTTGTACAAGGGCGCAGGATGTAATTTCTGCCTCGGTACAGGCTATCTCGGCAGAGTCGGTTTGTTTGAGGTTCTTGTGCCAACCGACGAGGTCAAACAGTTATTCATTGATGGTGCTCCTCCCACTGAGCTCCGTGCCCAGGCAATCAAGGATGGCATGGTGCCTCTGATGCACGACGGAATGGTCAAAGCAAAGGAGGGCATCAGTACCATTGCGGAGGTGCTCCGTAATACCTTATAGTAGCTGTTCAGAACCACATGTTATGTCGAAGTAGTGCCAATGGTCAGGTGCCCTAACGGCAAAGCGGCAGCAAGGCTCGCTACCAGTTAAGAGCGGCGGAGATTCGATGTCTTATGAGACTCTTGTTTACCAGAAGACAGGAGCGGTGGGTATGATAACCATCAACCGCCCGGCGGCAGATAACGCCATAAATATTCGACTGGCCGCAGAACTCAGTGATGTTTGTACCCAGATTAATCATGAGGAAGAGACGAAAGCAGTCATTATCGCCGGTGCCGGAGACAAGGCATTCTCTGTAGGCGCTGACATGAATGAGTTTTCCGCAACAGTGGGCAACAAGCAGGAAATTAGGCTGCTATCTGTTGCTGCTCCGGTGGCGGGTCTCAGAAGTCCGGTCATTGCTGCCATCAATGGGGATGCTTTGGGGCAGGGCTTGGAATTGGCGCTGGCTTGTGATCTGAGAATTGCCGCAGAGACAGCCCATTTTGCGTTGGCTCACGTCGCCTCAGGCCTGATTCCCTGGGATGGTGGAACGCAGCGGTTGCCGCGGTTGGTGGGCAGAGGCAAGGCCATGGAAATGCTTCTGACCGGGGAGTTAGTAGATGCCGCTGAGGCTTGTCGGATTGGCCTGGTTGGCAAGGTGGTTGGGCGGGAGGATCTCATCCCGCTGGCAATGGATATGGCGCAGGCAATGGCCTCCAAAGCTTCTTTGGCGTTGATGTATACCAAGGAGGCAATACATGACGGCTTGGACCTGACATTGGAGCAAGGATTGCGCTTGGAGGCCGACCTCTATTTCCTGCTACAGACAACCGAAGACCGTACTGAGGGCATCAGGTCTTTTCTGGGAAAGAGACCGCCTAGATTCAAGGGCAAGTGAGACACCGCTTCACTCTCGGGGCTTGTAGGTGAGCGACTTCGAAACCGTGGTTTATCAAAAGCTGGACACGATTGCCTTTGTCACTCTTAACCGTCCGCGAGTCCTGAATGTATACAATATTCGAATGCGTGACGAACTACTGCAGGTCCTGAGTGCCATCAAGGATGATCCTGAAGTAATGGTAGCTGTGTTCAAGGGAGCAGGGGAGAGGGCATTCTGTGCAGGTGCTGACCTGAGTGAGTTCCTGACTGCGCCGTCACCAACAATCGCCCGGCAGGTACGCTGGGAACGCGATGTTTGGGGGCTTTTCCTGAGCCTTCCTCAGCCTCTCATTGCCGCCCTTCACGGCTATGTTCTCGGCTCAGGAATTGAGATAGCTTTATGCTGTGACATAAGAATAGCCGCAGAGGATACACAGTTCGGTCTACCTGAGCTAGGACTTGGTATCATTCCTGCTGCTGGAGCTACTCAGACGCTGTCGCGTACCATAGGTCGAGCCAGAGCCTGTGAAATGATGGTCACTGGGCACAGGATCGATGCCGAGGAAGCCTTCGCCATCGGACTGGTCAATCGAGTGGTGCCAAGAGATGAACTGCTCTCAACTGCCGAGAGTATGGCCAGACAGATTGCGCTTTTTGACCCTGCGGCTGTCAGGAAGGCGAAGCAAGCGGTCGTCAGGGGCTCAGACTTAACCTTGCCCGAGGGCCTCAAGCTGGAGAAGAGGTTGGCAACGTCTCTTGTCTAACCAGGCTTGGGGATAGCCCGGAATGGCATTCCGCCTTCCCAGACCAACAGGGACTAAGGCGTCAGTGGGATGGTGGCAGCTACACGTACCTCAAGGCGAGGATGTTTGATTATATTCAGCGTTTTTGTTACTATTTGCAGTCAACTGCCACCTGTCATTGGGGTAACTGGCTTATGGCAGGCAGGCACAGTCATGCAAGTCCACGGTAATCATCTCGCAAGGAGCATGGCATGAACACGACGGATTTCTTGAGCATTGCTGGCGCTATTTGTCCCGACCGGGATGCGATGGTTTTCGGGGGGAAGAGACAGACTTACTTGCAGACCGGCGAGCGGGTAAACAGGCTTAGCAATGCTTTGGCCGAGTTGGGTGTAAGGCAGGGCGACCGCGTGGCTATGCTTCAGGTGAACTGTCCGGAGTGTATTGAGTCATACTATGCTGCGGCCAAATTGGGAGCCATCTTTGTCCCTTTGAATTTCAGGGCTAAGACCGATGAGCTGGGGTACATGATAGGCAATGCTGAAGCAAAGCTCCTGTTTGCAGGCAACAGATACTTAGATATAGTCCGTGCTATGTTGCCCAGCCTGTCTACTGTACAGCAATGTATTTCAATAGACGGCAAAGAGGCAGATATGCTTTTCTACGACGACCTGCTGGGGTCGTCGTCTGCTGATGAAATACTCACTGAGATAGGGGACGAGGATGTCACCATTCTGATGTATACTGCGGGCACCACAGGCCGACCCAAGGGCGTACCACTCAGGCATGACGGATTTGTCAGTTATATTCTGGAGAATGTAGAGCCAGCCAGCCCGGATATAGAGGAAAGGAACCTGCTCACGGTGCCCTTGTATCATGTGGCCGGGATTCAGGGGATGCTGGCCGCGATATATGGCGGCCGAACCCTGGTACTGATGAGACAGTTCGAGGTCAAGGAGTGGCTGGATACTGTACAACAGGAGCGTGCCACCCGAGCAATGCTGGTGCCGACAATGCTTAGAACCATCATAGACTACCCTGATTTTGCCAAATATGACTTGAAGAGCTTGCAGGTGATTACCTACGGTGCAGCCTCGATGCCGTTTGAGGTCATCAGCAAAGCTATGGAGGCGATGCCCTGGGTCAGGTTCATTAACGCTTTCGGGCAAACGGAGACGGCCTCGACGATAACGACCTTGGGGCCGGACGACCACACTATTGAAGGGACGGAGGAGGAAAAAGAGAAGAAATTGAGGAGGCTTGCCCAGTCAATCGGCAGGCCGCTTCCCGATGTGGAAGTGAAGATCGTTGATGATGGTGGGAAAGAAGTACCGCAGTTCGAGGTAGGCGAGATTGTAGCCAAAGGCCCGCGGATAATGACGGGTTACTGGCAGGATGAAGAGAAGACGGCGAAGGCGTTTACTGATGATGGATGGCTGATCACGGGCGATAGGGGATGGGTAGATGACGAAGGCTACATATTCTTGGCTGGTCGTGGCGATGACATGATCATCAGAGGAGGCGAAAATATCTCACCGGAAGAAGTCGAGAATGTGCTCTATTCTCATCCCAAAGTAGAGGAGGCGGCAGTGATTGGCGTGTCTGACGCGGAATGGGGCCAACAACCAGGAGCTATAGTGGTACTTAAGCAAGCAGAAACTGCCAGCGCCGAAGAGATCATGGAGTATTGCCATTCCAGGCTGGCGAGCTTCAAGCGCCCGCGGTCAGTGGCCTTTGTTGATTCTTTGCCCCGCAATTCTGTTGGCAAGGTGCTCAGAAAGACGCTTCGCGAGCAATACGGGCAGCCGTAGTTTTTGAAGTCCAAAGCCTTTGAGGCTACAATAGTTGGGGAGGTTCAAACAACGATGGCTAACCAAATAGGCAAAAGATACCTTTGCAAGAAGTGCGGTTCGGAGTTCATTGTCACCAGGGCTGGGGATGGTACGCTGACTTGCTGCGGGCAGGCAATGGAGCTGAAGAAATAGTCCCATGAAGCCTAGGCATTGGTAAATTGACAGAGGAGACAGCGTGATGAATCAATTAGGTAAGAGGTTTAAATGCCCGGTCTGCGGTACCGAAGTGCTCTGTACTAAGGCTGGCGAAGGCACGGTGCTGTGCTGCAGTAAGGAAATGGAGCTTCAACAGCCCCGGCCTTTGCCTTCGTCTGACTAGGCATGCAATCGTTGCACCAATTTGCCCCGCTGTTCAAACTCCCACCGATAAGGGCTCTGCCGGATTCTGGTCTCCTGAACAGCTTTTTTCCCTTCTTGGCCGGTTCTTCCATGAAGCAAGACTAATCCCGCAGGGTTGTAAACAGCAAAGCTAGATGCTGTTTCAGCGTTATTTTAGCTATGGCACCCCCCAGCAAAGAGACAGCTCCCCTGGCCGGACTACGCGTTTTGGATTTGGCTGATGAGAAGGCTTGTTTTTGTTCCAAGCTTCTGGCTGACATGGGGGCTGAAGTCATCAAGGTGGAAACACCTGGCGGCGAGGGCTCTCGGTGGGTAGGTCCCTTCTGGGGAAGTACTCCACACCCTGAGAAGAGCCTGTCTTTCTGGTATAACAATACCAGCAAGCTTGGCATAACACTGAACCTGGAAAGCGATGAAGGGCGGAGGATCTTTCTCAAGCTAGTCAGCAGAACTGACGTCATTGTGGAGTCTTTCCCTCCAGGATACCTGAAGGAAATCGGGCTGGACTACGATGTATTGAGCGACAAGAATCCCAGGCTTCTTCTGGCTTCCGTGACTGGCTTTGGCCAGACGGGGCCGCGTAAGGGGTACAAATCTTGTGATATAGTTGCCTCAGCTGCCGGTGGCCAGATGTATGTCGGTGGCAATCCTGACACTTCCCCGCTCAAACCCTACGGGCAACAGTCGTATTATGTGGCTTCGCTTTTCGCCGCCGTTGGCATTCTCATCGCGCTGCGTGAGCGAAGCTGTAGTGGTAGAGGGCAGCATATTGATGTCTCTTTGCAGGAAGCTGTCACCGCAACCCTGGAGCACGTTATGGTTCGTTATTTCTACGAAAACGTAGTGCCTAGGAGACAAGGCAACCTCCACTGGACTAATTCCGCTTGCCTTCTGCCATGCAAAGATGGTTATATCCTGATTACCTTCAACAGAGAATGGCACACTCTGGTTGATTTGCTGGACAGTGAAGGTATGGCCGTAGACCTGAAGGAAGATAGGTGGCGGCGAGAGGAGTATCGGAGGCAGCACGTAGACCACATTACTGAGGTGCTGGCCTGTTGGACGAGCAAGTATACTGTGGCGGAGCTTTTTGAGCTGGGCCAGCTGATGCGCTTCCCATGGGCTCCAGTGAGTTCGCCGCGAGAGGTGTTCCGTAGTCCTCAGCTTGAGGCGCGCAACTTCTTCATCCCGATAGACCACCCTGAAACCGGCACTTCGTTTACTTATGCTGGCGCTCCGTACAAGTTCAGTGGTTCCTCCTGGAACATATGGAGGCGGGCTCCTTTGATTGGTGAACACAATGCGCGCATCTATTGCGAAGAATTGGGGCTTTCACCCGAGGAACTGGCCAGGCTCTCATCCATGAACGTCATCTAGGCGAGATACTTGATGCAGGAAAACGCTCTACAAGGAATAAGAGTGGTAGATTTCACCTGGCTCCTGGCAGGTCCCTATGCTACAAGAATCTTGGCTGACTTTGGAGCAGAAGTGATTAAGGTTCAGTCAAGGAATACTGCGACAGGCGCTGAATCCAACACCACAGGTTACTTCAATACCTGGAATCGGAACAAGCTGGGCATCACATTGGACATGACGCACGCCGAAGGGAGAGAGTTGGCGCTCAATCTAATCAAGATGAGTGATGTATTGATACAGAACTTCACACCTCGGGTGATGGCTAATTGGGGACTGGACTATGGGACTCTAAAGGAAGAGAAACCTGAACTGGTAATGGTGAGCATGTCCGGGATGGGGCAAACAGGACCATGGAAGGATTTCGCCGCACTCGGCCCTACTATTCAGGCCCTCTCGGGCATTACCTATCTCACCTCTTTCGGTGACACTGCCCCTGCGGGAATAGGGTATTCCTACGCGGACGCGCTGGCGGGCCTCATCGCCGCCTTAGCCGTCCTGGCAGCCTTGGATCATAGAACTAGGACTGGCTATGGCCAACATGTGGATATCTCAGAATACGAAGTAATGTGCAGCTTGCTTGGCCCTGTTATGCTAGACTACGCGGTTAACCATAACCTCGCTGAGCCTGGAGGAAATTCGCCTGATTATGTCCCAGCTGCTCCCTACGGTTGCTACAGATGTTTGGGAGACGACAGATGGTGCGTTATCGCTGTATTCAACGAGAAGGACTGGAATGCCTTGTGCCGGGTCTTGGGTAACCCTGCTTGGGCCAGCCAGAAGAGGTTCTCCAGTCTTTTCAGACGGCAACAACATGCTGAGGAACTGGATGAATTGCTGGCGCGATGGACTGCCGACTACCCACCTGAACAAGTTGTGAATATGCTCCAGCGCGCTGGGGTGCCCTCTGGCGTAGTCAACAGCGCGGCAGATTTGGCAGATGACCCTCAGTTAGTCGCCAGGGATTTCTTCATTCGGATTCCACATCCAGTGCTCGGTGATAGTCGCTTTGATAGCACGCCGATAAGGCTCAGTCGTACGCCGGCTCGATTCTGCCGGGCAGCTCCTCTACTGGGACAGGATAATCGCTATGTCTATCAGGACCTGCTTGGTATCGGCGATCCACAACTTCGCCAGTACATCGAGGAAGGCATCATCGCCTAGACGTCTCTTGCCCACACAACCTCGCCGCCAATTACAGTCATTTCTACCTCTATCTCCTTGATTTCTTCAGTGCTGACACGGGTAGGGTCACCACTCAGCACTACTAGGTCAGCCAGCTTACCGGGTACTATGGAGCCTTTGATATCTTCTTCAAAGGAGGCATACGCAGCGCCCACGGTGTACATCCAGAGCGCTTGTGGTGCCGTGATACGTTCTTCAGCTAAGACGCTTCGTCCTGACTCCGCCGTTCGAGAAACGGCAGCGTAGATACCGTCCAGAGGGTTCGGGGGTACCACCGGACAGTCTGAGCTGGCCGCCACCTTAAGGCCAGCTTGGATAAGTGTAGCCACGGGATATAGATGTCTGAGCTGCTCGTCCGGCACTGTCTCAAGATACCTTTCGCCACTGTAGTAGATGAAAGCGGGTTGTGTAACGACCATTGCCTGAAGCAAACCGAGCCGTTTCGCCATTGCTTGAGTGCAGACCGAGCAATGCTCTATGCGGTGACGATGGTTTGCGCGGGGGAACCTTCGCAGCGCTTCCTCCAGAGCTGAGCACGCTGCTTCCACTGTGGTCTCCTCTACGGCGTGCAACGCAACCTGGTGGCCCGACTGGTGAATCGCAAGTACTTTCTGGTTTAGCTCTGCCTGAGGAGGATTGAGTTGGCCTCTGGTCTCATCCAGGACAATCTTTGCTGCACCCAGGCGGAGTTGGCTATCGCCCGCTTTGGGGCTAAGCCCTTGCTCCTGGCACTGGCTCAGAGCTTCTGCTCCCACCATCATGGTCACCCTGGGTTTTAGGAGCTCACGGCTTTTCCACCGTTGGAATGCTCCCCAGCGGCGATAATCATTATGCGGAGAAGCATCCTGTATAGAAGTTACGCCCCACGAGAGAAGTCTTTGGCTGGCAAGCTCTATGCCTTCTTCCAACTCGCTGTCATCCAGAGGTGGCACGACATCATTTAGGTAATTGCCCATGCCGTAAAGCAGTCCGTTTGGCTCGCCAGTTTCCAAGTCTCGCTCAATCATGGCGCCGGCTGGCTCAGGACTTTCGTTACGGATGCCAGCGACTGCTAGGCCCAAACTGTTCAGCACGTGAGCGTGCCCCGAGCGATGAGCCAGTTTCACGGGATGGGTAGCCGTAGCCTCATCCAGCTCCCAGCGCGTGGGGTGACGTTTCTCAGCGAGATAGAACTCGTTATATCCCCCGGCTCTTATCCAGTTCCCCACCGGGATGCTCCTGGACAACTGGCGAATCCCGTTTTGAATGTCGGAGATGGAGTGCATCGCGGTTGGACCAAAATCGGGAGTAAGCAAGCTCTCGGCAAAGGCAACCACGTGACAGTGGGCATCATTCAAACCTGGAAGAATTGTCTTGCCATGGCAATCTACTACCCTGGTTCCAGCGTCTCTCAGCTCAGTGACAGTCTTATTTGTTGATACACGCAATACCTTGCCCTTCCGAACAGCAACCAACTCTGCTCTGGGTAGATCGGGATCTAGGGTTAGCACGTTGGCGTTGTACAGGATAAGGTCGGCGCTTAGGTCACCCATCTTCTACACGCTTGGGAAGTCGGTCAGTCTCTGGCTCTGGAAGTAGGGTAGGGAAAATACCAGTCCGCTTCTTTTGAAGCATGCTTGTTTACAGCTAGCGAGATTTGTGCTCACAAATTTGGCACCTGGGCCCGCCATTACTGCTGGGTACCTATCCTCTTAGCTCGTGTAACCACGAGTTAAGCGCCCTGTAAAAGACCAGAGATTGTTCATCTGCAATCCGGGGTTCCATGAGGCAGGCTTCAGAAGGATGGTACAATTGCTCTTCGCCGAGTGGGTTCACCGCGAGTAGTGTATCTCGAATACCATCCCAGTCTTTGTTCACTGGCAAACCGAGTTGTCCTAACGGTGGATCCAGGGTAGCATCGACCACTATAAGCTTTCCGTCGATATCGACCTTACAGGCGAGATGATAGCTTACCGGCATGGATTTCGCCAACTCTCGGAGTTCTGGCGGGTAGACCACCTCGAACTCGCCGCTGCCCCACATGAAAGGATACACCGCGTAGAGCACATCGAGTCCAATTCTCTGATACATATTGCACAACAGAAAGTGCTTGGGTGTGCATGAACCTCTGTTCAGCTTGAGCATGTCAAGGTATTGTTCATGGCTGATGAGGTCAGGAATTACAGCATATGGTATGTCTCTTATCCTGTTGTATATAGCTATTTTGGGATCCTCCACGTCTTTCCCCTGCACCCACTCACGTAACTTGTTGTCGATGATGTCGGCCATAGTCAGCGACTCGAACTTAGTCTGTTCAAGATTTCACGTTGACTCAGGGACACAGCGAAGGCGCTTGGGAGGCATGTTCTCCAATGCTGTTGAACCAGGCTTAGTCTGTGGCATGCTGAGCAAGTGAAGCGAACCGGAGTCACCTGATGCTGACGCCCTCAGCTGCTGCAGTGCCCACAATCCCAGACGAATGGTATTTCTCCATGGCAACCGGATCGCGCCTTGTACACCTTCAGCAGCTAGGTACGGAAGTCATGGACAGGGCACTAGTCGGGAACAGGTCTACTGCTATTCCTTAGACATGACCTCTTTATAGAAGTCATAGATACCTTTCTTGCCTCTACCTCCGGTGTAGCCGGCCCTCACCATCATCCTTATCAGAAGATGTAAGTGGCCTTTCTCTGCCCCGATTTCCCTCATTCTATCTTCTTCTGAGGAAGCTGAAAGAGCCCAGCTTCCAGTAAAATCACCCAACTCCAGCGGTCCCATAGGAAGGTTATAGCCCAGTTTCAGTGACTTATCGATGTCCTCGGGAGATGCTACGCGTTCCCACACCATTTGTACCGCTTCGCGTGCCATGCCACCATAGGCCCTGTTGGCCAAGAAGCCAAAACTGAAGTCCTTGCACAGGACTGGCTCCTTGCCAAGCCTCCTGGTCAGCCCCGTGGTGGCATCTACGGTTTCATCGGAGGTCAGTGGCCCTTTGATTACCTCAACTAGCTTCATAACGGCCACTGGATTGAAGAAGTGCATGCCTACCACCTTGTCCGGCCTGTTAGTCATGCGAGCCATCTCAGTGATGTTCAGACTCGACGAGTTTGAAGCCAGAATTGTATCAGAGGGGGCGTTCTCATCGAGTTGCTTGAAGACGTTCCTCTTCAAGTCCAGGTTTTCAAAGACGGCTTCAATGACAAAATCAGCGTTCTTAGCTGCTTCACCGGCGTTTGTGCTTCCCTTTATTCGCGTGACTATCTCGTCCATTTGTGCCTGGCTTATCTTGCCTTTGTCGACAAAATACCTCTTTAGCCCATCCTTTATGAACCGGATTCCATTACTCACCAATTCATCCTTAGTGTCGGTGATTGTGACAGAGTACTCGCCTGCCACAGACAGAAGCTGCGCTATTTGCGAGCCCATTGCACCGGCACCTATGACCGCGACCTGTTTGACATCATCGAGTTTCATTGGATGCACCTCCGTAGATAGTCTGTTTTGGCATTATAGCAGACTTCGGACAGATGACGAAATGACGGCACTTCGCCAGAAATGCACGGTGAAACAGGCTGAGCAGTCTGGAGGCATTTCGTCGTTGCTAAAGACCTCCGAAGGAGCCCGCATCTATTTCAAGCGCCGTAAGCTTGGCCGCGCCATCGCCACCGCCAGGGTGAACAAGACAATCAACACGCCTCCCGCCCCAACAGCCACAGGTGTCCCGATGGCCTCAGCCAAAGCTCCTACAGGCAAGGCTCCCATTGGCATAAGAGCAAAAGTAAGCATATAGACACTCATTACCCTCCCCATCAGTCGCATCGGCACGTTGCTTTGTAAGAGAGTAGTATTGATCGCCATGTACCCGGCACCGCCAGCACCGACGATGGCCAGGATTGCCAAGGAGAGCACAAACGAGTTGCACATGCTGAATAGTGCCAGGGCCAGACCAAAAACCAGGGCCAAAAGGATGAGGAGCAGGCCCTTTCTCTTGAAATCGCCGAGTGAGGCGATGCTTAGAGAAGCGGCCAGGGCGCCCACCCCACCCATGGCCATCAAAATGCCGAAACCTAATTCCCCTACATGGAAAACCTCGTCGGCGAACACAGGTAGGAGCATCATGTAGGGGAGGCCGAAGGTGAGGGGAATCAGCGCCATGGCGAGCAGGGAGAGGATAGGAGGACTCTGGCGTATGTAACGGAATCCTTCTGCTAGGTCAGCCAGTATCGCCTGTACGAACGCGCCACCGCGGACACCATGCGCTACCTCCCGCAGGGTGAATTGCTTCTCGGCCGTGCCTGATGGCGCGATCATGCACAGTGCGGCTACTGCTGCCGCGTAAAAGCCTGCAACCACGTAGTAAGCTCCGCCTATGCCGATGATGGACAGTAGCGCACCCGCTAATGCTGGGCCAGCCACGCGTGTCAGGTTCATACCCGAGGAATTGAGGGCAATGGCGTTGAGAAGCTGCTCCTTATTCACTAACTCTGGGATAATAGCCTGGCGCGCTGGCCCGTTGACCACAAATATGAAGCCGCCACAGACTGCTGCGGCTACCAAGTGCCAGAACTCAATCTTCTCGGTAGCAATGAGAGTGGCAATGCAGAAGGCGATGAAGGCCTGAAATGCTTGCGTGCTGATAAGCAGATTTCGCTTCGCCATCCGGTCCACAATAGCCCCGCCAAATACGGAGAAGAGAAGCATGGGTAGCCCAAAGGCGAAGCTCACTATTCCAATGGCAAGCTCTGACCTGGTCATTGTCCATACTAGCCACCCCCGAGCTACGAGTCCCATATGAAGTCCGGTAAAGGCTGCGATCTGCCCGATCCAGTACCAGAGATAGTTGCGATTGGCCAGTGAAGCAAAAGTAGTGAACTTGGGAGGTGGGGATGCCCCTGCCTCTATCTGGCTTTCGCCTAGGGGTACGGGGCTCCGCGGTTCTGTCATGTGCCTATCCTGTCTGCATCGGCTGGTGGGGCAATTACAACTTCGCTGCCACTGTACGGTAAGTACTGAACAAGCCTAGTGGCGTTCTCCGCCGCTAGACAGACATTGTTGCTCTTGGAGGTCGAATGAGGTACGGTTCTATGTTGGCATTAATCGGAGACTATGAATTGGTCGCCCGCTCTAGGCAATGCTTCCACCGGGCGTTTATCCAGTCCTGCATTTCACCAATCTGCTCTTCGGTGATGTTCCGGAACCGCCCCTGCTCGGCGAAATATTGCTTCGCTGGCTTCAAGCTACCTCTTCGAGCAATGGATTCGCTGGCCGAGGTGAGGCGAAAAACGCCATTTTCAACCTCGTACAGTATGACCCATCCGGTTTGTACCGCCAGCTCACCTATTCTGACGGTGTCACTAAAGGGAAAATGCCATCCTGGAGGGCAGGGTGTATATACGTGTATGAATTTTGTCCCCTTTACAAGCCTGGCTTTTCTGACTTTCTCATAAAGGTCTAGGGGATAGGAGGCATTGGCGGTAGCAACATAGGGGATGCCATGTGCTTCCATTATCGCTGTGATATCCTTCTGGTTCTGCTGCTTGCCCAGGATGGGCGTAGTACCTGAAATGGCACCTAGGGGTGTGGAGCCTGAGCGCTGATTACCGGTGTTCATATAGCCTTCGTTGTCGTAGCATATATACAGGAAATCGGTCTGTCTTTCAGCAGCTCCGCTCAGTGCCTGGATTCCTATATCATGCGTGCCTCCATCACCGGCGATAGCCAATACAGTTAATCCCTTTTTCCCCAGTACCTTCAGGCCAGCAACGAGGCCAGTAGCCGATGCCGCCGTGGATGCGAACGGCGTGTTCACGCAGGGGACAATCACAGACGTTACCGGGTACATGCCGTGCAGTACAGTGAGACAACTCGCTGGCACAGTAACAATAACCTGACCTTCCAGCGCTTTCAGGATGTGACGATAGGCAAGAGATAAGGCGCAGCCGGGACAGGTCCGGTTGCCTGGCAACAGGTACTCTTTCTCGGTCAGGTTGACCGCGCTAGTCTTCAGCATACATCTGCCCTCAAATATGACATACCCATTCGGGATATTCGGCGTTCAATGCGCCTTCTTTCAGCAGCGGGAGCGACCTGTTCACCGCGGCTGCAAGTTCTCTGGCTTTGACATCACGGCCACCCAGTCCCACAATGAAGTTTCGTACTACAGGATTTACACGTTGCCCGTAAAGCGCCGATTTGATTTCTGAGCAGGTGGCTCCTTCCAAGCCGTAGCTGATGTTCTTATCGAAAACCAAGACAAGTCGGGCGTTCTGCAGTGCCTCTACCACGCCCGATTTGGGGAATGGCCTGAACACTCTCAACCCCAGCACACCTACCTTGTGGCCTTCTTCGCGAAGCATGTCTGCGGCTACTATTGCCTCCATCGCAAGGCTCCCCATGGCTACAATGACTATGTCAGCATCATCCAGTCTGTCTTTCCAGAGCATATTTGAGTAGTCTCTCCCGAATTGCTCGCCAAATTCCTGGCCGACTTTGGTTATCGTTTCTCTTGAGTTTTGCAAAGCTTCTTGGAGGAGATACCTGAGTTCCATGTATCCGTGGCAAAGTATGCCATCAGTGTTAAGCCTGGGATTGGCTAGGGTTACAAGGTTATAATTCTTGGGGGTGGCAGGGTCCAGTATCGTGTGAGGTCTATATGCAGGGAGGAACCTGTCAACGGCCTCCTGTGATGGAACATCGACTGGCATCTCAGTGTGAGATAGGATATAGCCATCGTAGCAAACCATAACAGGCACATAGACCGTCTCAGCAATTCTATAGGCCTGGATGATCGAATCCAATATCTCCTGGTTATTCCGAGCGTATGTTTGTATCCAACCAGTGTCCCGTTGGGATATGGAATCCTGCTGGTCATTGAGTATGCTCCAGGGTGCTCCAATGGCGCGGTTCACGCAGGCGAGGACCACCGGAAGACGTGCCCCGGCAGTCCAGTGCAGCATCTCATGCATATAAGCTAGGCCGTGCGAACTGGTACCGGTGAAAGTCCTGGCTCCTACCATGGAGGCCGAAGCACATACCGCTAAAGCGCTGTGCTCACCCTCCACAGCAATGTACTCGGCGCTGAGTTCTCCTCCTTCTACAAACTCAGACAGACTCTCAGTGACTGGAGTCTGGGGAGTAATTGGGTAAGCAGCAATAACCTGGACGCGGGCGAGTTTTGCTCCCTGGGCTGCAGCGCGGTTGCCATCCAGTATCTGCATATCTGCTCTTCTATCTATCGCTTTGTCTATCAGAACCTCTCAACTGTCCTGTTCAGAACAGAACTCTGCTTCATCTACCATGGTTATGGCCTGCGCCGGGCATATTTGAGCACATATGCCGCATCCTTTACAGTACTCCAGATTTATCTGGACGGGGATGGTTTTGCTGATGACAGCATCCGGGCAATACAGCCAGCATAGAAAACAGCTGGCCTTGCTTTGCCTCACTGGGATGCATTTCGTCTGGTCTATCACCGGGAACGAGTTGCGCCACTCACCTGTTCTACCCGCTTCGCCAATCCCCGGTGATGATTCGTCGCATATGTGCTGGCAGTCCCTGGTTCGCATGATTCTCTGTTGTCTCTTACCTCGTTTTCTCCAGCTGCGTTACCTTGTAGGTCCTAATCATTGCGGTGAGATTAATATCCGTGGTGTTGTTGGAGAATCTCCCTCTTATCACCCTCTCGATGCTTGCCATGTCCACTATCCCAGTCGCACGGACAAACGCACCCAATATAGCTGTGTTCACCATTGTCAGGCCACCGACTATCAGGCCCAGTTCACGGCA
>CAZTRR010000001.1:2988-44466 GCA_964616785.1 uncultured Dehalococcoidales bacterium | reverse complement strand
CCTCTCCTTTCCGCGCCAAATGATGGAGCAGCGGTCACTCCTTGATAGCCCTCAAGGTAGGCTGCCTCCGCTACTATCTTGGCAGCGGTTATAGCTCCCTGACCACCGCGACCATGCCATCTAATCTCAAAGGGCTTCATGTTAGTAGACGATTCTGTCGCCATTGCATTAATACCGGTGACATAAGGTTTCAGGTTTCAAACGGCACGAATACATATAGTAGCTCTGATTCCTCAGATGTGTCAAATGTACCATATGACACGGTGCTGCCAGTGAGAGAAACCCGCCGGCCGCTGTTTCAACTTGCATTGAGCTAAGGTGTCCGCGACTCAGCGGGTCACGTTTGAAGTTCTTTGATGTTTCTGTATAGGTCCAGAGACTGCGGGTTGGCCAGAGCATCCAGATTCAGCACTGGCTCACCGTGAATCACGTTCCATACTGCCAGTTCAACTTTTTTCATGTTAATGGTGTAAGGGATATCATCGATGGCCATCACCTTGGCCGGGACGTGACGTGGAGTGGTGTTCTGCCGGATCGTCGTCTTTATCTTCTTAATCAGGTCATCGTCTAGTTCCACACCCTCGGCCAGTTTGACGAACAAGATAACTCTGACATCGTTTTCCCAATTCTGACCTACCACAAGGCTGTCTACTACCTCGTCGAGAGTCTCTACCTGGCGATAGATCTCCGCGGTGCCTATCCGCACTCCTCCCGGATTAAGCGTAGCATCGGAGCGCCCATACATGATAATACCGTCATTCTCAGTTATCTCAGCGAAGTCCCCGTGGCGCCACACCCCGGGGTAGACATCAAAATATGCGCTATGGTACCTCTGGTCATTCGGGTCATTCCAGAAATAGAGGGGCATGGATGGAGAAGCCGCAGTGCAGACAAGCTCACCTTTTTGATTCTTCACCGAATGCCCCTGCGCATCAAATACCTCTACGCTCATGCCCAGGCATCGCCGCTGGAGCTCACCAGCGTAGACCGGCCCAATAGGGTTGCCTCCGGCGAAACATCCATTGATGTCACTGCCGCCTGAAATCGAGGAAAGGAGCACATCCTTCTTGATATCCCGGTAGACGAATTCAAAACTCTCGACGGACAAAGGAGAACCGGTGGACAAAACGGCCTTTAACCGACTTAAGTCATATTCTCTGCCGGGCTTTAGCTCACGCCTTTCCACCTCAGCCAGATATCTGGAGCTGGTGCCAAATATGGTTATCTTCTCGTCCTGAGCCAATTTCCATAATACGCCGGCATCAGGATGGAAAGCTGAACCGTCGTAGAGCAACACAGTAGCGCCGAGGGCAAGGGAGCAAACCAGCCAATTCCACATCATCCAGCCACAGGTAGTGAAATAGAAAATGGTGTCGCCTCGCTTGACGTCGCTAAGGAGTTTCAGTTCCTTCAACTGGTTGATAAGGACACCGGCAACACCTTGAACCATGCACTTGGGTAGGCCAGTAGTCCCTGACGTAAACATGATATACAACGGATGATCAGAGGGGACTTGCTCAAACTGGATCTCAAGCCCAGATTCAGGAGACAAAAAATCCTCGTAGTGGATCGAGTTGGGAATACTGTTAATGTCCGCCCTTTTCTCCGTGTAGGGGACGACCACTATCTTCTGGATAGAGGGCAAGTCACTTAAGATGCCGGCAACTCGCTCGAGAGAGTCAAAAGCCCTCCCATTGTAAGTGTAACCGTTGGCCGTGAATAGTATCTTCGGTTGTATCTGTCCAAAGCGGTCAAGGACCCCTTTGATGCCGAAGTCTGGGGAACAGGACGACCATACGGCGCCAACACTGGTGGTAGCTAGCATGGCAACAACAGTCTCTATCATGTTTGGCATGAATCCAGCTACTCGGTCCCCCACGACGACCCCTTGCTCCCGCAAGGACTTGGACAGACGTGCGACCTGGTCATAAAGGTTGCCATAGGTGACTTTGATCGGTTCTTGGTCTTCGCCCTTGAATATAAGAGCTACGTGGTTGTCCCTATACCTCAGTAGGTTCTCAGCAAAATTCAGTCTTGCACCAGGGAACCATTGAGCGCCAGGCATGTTGTGAGGGTCATCCACGACGCTTTCATATCGCTTAGAAGCTTTGATGTCAGCGAAATCCCACATAGCAGCCCAGAAATCAGCGATGTTACTTATCGACCAGTAATATAGCTCATCGTAGGAACTGAACCCCTGCCCATATCTGCTATTGACAAAGTCTGTGAATTTGGTTAGGTTGGCGTCCCTTTTTCGTTCCTCCGAGGGCTCCCACAACAATTGAGCCATGATGACCTCCTTTTTCTTGTTATTACCAGAGGAATGTCACAAATAGCAATAAGGTCTTGGTATTCGGTGGATGTGCCCCCTGACGCTGTCCGGCGATATCCCGTCTTATCCTCCTTGTGTCCCCAGTATTTCGATCCGGCGGTCTGGCTATCTCCTTCGGGGATTCAGGGATTGTCTCTTTCTCTTCAGCAAACGCGAATCCGCGTGGCTTCACCTGCCGCAGCACGTTTGACATAAAGTTCCTGATACCTGTTGCCTTGCCCCGCTTTGTCGGGCGCTCGCCTGGTTACTCCACCGCTTGCTCTTTCTTCTCCCTGGCCAGAAATCGAGCTAACCTGTCTAACTTGAAAATGGTGTTAAACTCGAGGTTTTTACTTATCCACAGCTTCTTCATTATCACCGAGTCGGTTATGGCTCCTTTATACATGAGGCCATCAAGGAGAGTCCTCAGATCTTCACATGCCATAATGAAATCGGGGGACTTCAACTTCTTTTCCTCAATCTTGAAGTCGCCATCATCGATGTACATGGCAAACTCCCCACCCTTCGTCTTGACAGCGATGTCCCGCTTCCAGCCTTCGATAGCTTTACGAGCGCGTTTCGACCTGCTCATCTCAACGGCCAGAGCTTGCATCTCTCCAAGAGACTGTCTGTACACCGTGACATCTTCATTGCTTGGCTTAGGAAATTCAGGTTCCTTGGGTGCTTCCCAGTTCAATTCAGTTTCTTGAAGACCTTTCTTGGTGATTTGAGCGGGCGTGAGTTCATTGGTGGGCACACAGTAGATGTCTGATATCTGCCCTACACGTTGGTCTCGGAATATTACCTTCACTTCAGTGCCCTTCCTGATTAAGCCCGGAACCAGTATCCCTGTTGTGGTGTAGAGCATCACGCTCAAGGCCGTATCGGCGCCGGTCAGTATTACTCGCCCTCTTCCAAACGGCGCTTTGTCCATAAACATCGAGGTAGCGAAGTAGGTGATCGGTGGGGTGGTGTTCATCTTCCCTACTTGCTCGACTTCTAGCAACTCGGTAGCCGCAAAATCGCAGTCCGGACAATGGGTCACCATCGGGGGAACCCGGACAATGCCGCACTTGGGACATCTACAACCCAGGACCTTCTTTTCATCTTTAATGGCCAGGAAAAAAGGTGAAAGCTCCCCCATGCTGCGTTCGTAAAAGGTGAACATAGCATCGTTCTGTAGCAAATAGTCCTGATTGTCGATAGTGGCTACCCGGCTTCTGACCTCCGGTATGTACTCATCGGGTATGACCTTCTGTTTCTTCTCTGCCACGATGGAACCTCCTTGGTTATTTCTATTCGTGCTCCAATATTGAGCAGGCTGTGTATTGGGCTACGGTGCTTCCGGTACCATGTACAAGCGCCCTCTTGAGCTTCCTTTTGATCAACTCGTTTCTAGCTGACCAAGCTGACATTATATTGCTGGCACCCACGGCATGTCCACAGTAGATGAGACCGCCACAGGGATTGACCAAGAGCCTACCGCCTGGCAGCATGATACCGTCTTCGATAAGGGAATCAACGCTTTCATAAGGCACCAGGCCAAACTCAGCCAAACTGATTTCAAACTGATGGACGAAAGCATCATGAAGTTCAACGATGTCTATGGCCTTGATGGGGTCCTTGATACCAGCCATCTCATAAGCGCGGTGAGACCCCAAGTAATCAGATACAATGTGGGACATGTTCTTCTGATTCTTACCGGCAAAGGAGTGCTCATTCGCCTCACCTAAACCTGTCATCCAGACTATGGGCTTCCCAGTATTCTTGGCGATGGCTTTCGCGGTCTCCTCTTCAGCCAGGATCAAAGCGGCGGCACCTTCAGTGTAGACGCATATCTCCAACTCCTTGAATGGGTAAACTATATATCGGGAGTTCATCACCTCCTCAGGGGTTACCTGATCGAGTTGACGCTGAGCATAAGGATTGTTTCTCACTTGCTTACTGAGTTGAGACGATATTTGCGCAGTTACCTCGGGCTTCAAGGTGCCAGGATACTCATCCATATAGCCGAGAACCACCTCGGCGTAGCTGTCCGAAGCGCTCCACCCTATCTTCTGCTCAAAGAAGCTGTCTCCGGACCAGCCGATGGTTTTAATCACCTCGGGCGTAGCTGACATGGATGAGAAATCAAAGCAATCAGTAGCCTTCTCTACACCCAAAACCAAGGCGGTCTTGAATCTCTCCCCCGCCAAGTAGGCATGGGCTGCCGACATAGTATAGGCACCTGTTGCCCCACCACAACTTACGCGTATGCCAAACTTATTCTGCATTCCTATGATGCCTTGAAGCGGATGCTCCGGAATGCAGGTCCTTTCAAAGATATCGTTGTAGATGCCATAGAACACCGCATCTATGTCCTGGATGGGCATACCCGCATCCTTCACTGCTTCCCTGGTGGCCATCTGTGCCAGTTCATAGTAGGTCTTCTCATACCACTTACCCTTAAAGGGCGTCACTCCAGCACCCACGATGCCCACTTTTTTTGCCATGTTTATTCCTCCTTGAAATGTCAGATTTCCAGATTCAACCACCACCTCCGGGTGGAGCCCTGGGCCGCCGTTGTCTTCGGCTCACCATTTCGCCATCCCGTCTTCCCGAAGCTGTCTTACATATATGAACTGAACCGCGCATACACTATCCCTCGCGAAGAAATCGAGGCTGCTTATCAGCCTATTGATATCATTGAGCCATCGGCTGTCTTGGTGACATTGATGAGTGTGGGAAATCTGTCCTTCAGTTCCTCCAGATGAGTAATGACAACTATTTTGTCGAAATCGTCCTGTATGGAACTGATAGCTTCAACAAGTCTTTCTCTTCCCGAATTGTCCTGAGTGCCAAAGCCTTCGTCAATAATCAGTATGGGCAGGGATGCCCCGGCTCGTCTAACCAGCAACTTGGAGAGGGAGATGCGCAGGGCGAGGTCGATGCAAAAAGCTTCACCGCCACTATACATCTCATAATTGCGGGTGCCCAGTTCATCGGCGATTTTGATATCCAGGGTTTCGATTGTGTCACCTTTCTTGCTCTTTTTTCCTCGCTGGCTTTCCAGGGTCAGCGACATTCGGTTGTCAGTCATCTTGGCAAGCAACCGACTGGCTTCCATCTCGATCTCTGGCAGTGCTTGCTCAATGAGTAGAGCCTGAATGCCTTTCTTGCCAAACGCTTCCGCTAGTTCCTCGTAGATTATCTCTTCCTTCAGAAGCCGGCGTAAGAGTTCTTCCTTCTCTCGCCTGCTCGCTTCCAATTCGGCTAAATGCCGCAGCCTTTCCTGCAGTGCAGCTAGACTGTCGCGTACTCGACGCTCGTCCTCCAGCAAACTTCGGTAAGCTTTCTCGGCTGTGGCAAATCTCTCCAGTACATCTGGCAGGAGAACGGTCTCAGCTCTCAGATCCTCTTGCCTCTCTAGGTCTGCTTCTACTGTCTTCTTAAGGTCAGAGACAATCCCCTCAGATTCATTCAAGGCGTCCCTTTCATTATGGATGCCCCTGCTGGCTTCATCGAATTGCTGCTTCAGAGCGTCGTATTTCTGGAGTTCTACTAATTGCTGCCGTAGATGCTCATGCCTTTCTGTGTCATACCCAAGTTCCAGCTCTTCGCGCTCTAACTGCAGGAGCGTTTCTTGCTCGTTGACAGCATAGTCCTTTCTCGACAAACGTTGCTCCACTTCTGTTAATCTGGCTTTTTCCTGGGCCAACTCCTTACTGGCCTGCCTGGCCTCGGCAAGTTCTTTTTCAGTAATGCTTAGCTGGCTCTGCCAGGTGGCTCGCTCTCTGTCTAGAACTGATTGCCTTTCAGCCAATTCGTCTTCCAGCGCGCCGAGTTCCAGTCTTCTGCTGATGAGTTCTTCGTCATTGGCCCGATGGCTCTTGACTTTCTCCTCGCTTTCCCCAGCAAGCTTTTGCTGTATCCGTTGCTGACCATCTACTCCAAGCTCGGTCTCACACAAAGGGCAACGGACGTCACCCTGGTCTAGCAGCCTGAGTTTCTGTCTCGAATCTGCGATCTCTGTCTCAAATCGAGCATTCATGGATTCCAAATGGCTGATTCGAGACACAATCTGCTGAGCTTGCCGTCTCTTTTCAGCCACCGTTTCTTCAAGCTCTGCCAGCTTCGTCATATGATTACGCGCTTGAACCAGCGCTTCTTCCAACTGAGATGTCCTGGCACACTTAGCCTCTAGATCTGAGGTTTTGGCTCCGATTCTCTCATGCTCTATGTTAAGCACTTCGGCCGTCTGCCGGACAACCTTGTCTAGACTACCTATGCGTTCTCTTACAGCGAGTACTTGACTCAACCTCTGGTTAAGCTCATCACCACGGCTTTTCGTTTCTACCAAATCAGAATGCCCTTTCTCTATCGCCGTTCCTTCTGCCAGTACTCGTTCATATCCCGCTACTCTAGCCTGATGTTGTTCTCTCCTTGCCCGCCAGCGTTCCAGCTCCTGATTTGTTTCCTTGACATGAACCTCGACATTCGACAACTGTTCCTTTTTGAGTTCCAACGATTCCTTCTGCTGACGCAAAGCACAAATGGTCGCCTCTTCGGCCCTTTTCTTTTCTTCCAGTCGACTGATCTCGTATTGTATCTCTTCAACCGCGTTCTCATATTCAGCCCTGTGAGCAAGTTGGCGTCCAAGGTCATCGACAGAGCTTTGAAGTTGAGTTCCTTGGGCTTCTTTTTCGCCTGCTAGGCCCTTGGCCATCCTTTGAAGCTCATCATAACGAGACAGGTCAAGTATGTTGGCAAGTATCTCTTTACGTTCCCCAGACCGCTTAATGCTGAATTCATCGGCATGCCCCTGTCGCAAGAAAGCGCTGTTTTTGAACGTCTCGTAATCTATACGCAAGAGTTCGACTATCTTCTGCTGCGTCTGCAATTTGGAATTGCCGGAAATCGACCTGAATCCCTCATCACCAGCTATCTGAAACTCCAGCATGGTATGCCCGGTGCCTGACCCCCCGGGCCTTTTGACATGTTTCCGAAGAACACGATATCGCTGGTCTGCAACATCAAAGTCCAACTCTGCCTCCACTTCTGATTGCCCTTGGTGAATCAAGTCATCATCGCTCTTAGCCCTGGATTCACCCCATAACGCCCAGGTCATAGCATCGAAAATCGCTGATTTGCCATGACCATTATCACCACAGAGACAAGCTACATGGATGCCATCAAAAGATAGCGGTGGCACGTTATCCCTGTAACACATGAAATTCTTGAACGAGAGCCTGACTGGTATCATTTTTCGTCTGCTAGAGTTATGCCTTGACGGAATTCTGGAAATAGGGCAGTGTGCCTCCCGCTGCATAGGATACGAAGCCAGGGAAAACAGCCGCCGAGTGTTCTACGGGAACTTGCCGAACCTGCAGACTGGCTACTCCACCTGACTCCTGAACCCCTGTAGAATCTCGTTGAACAGGTTGCCTCTTTGGACGTTGTTTGCCGAAATCTAACAACACACTAGTCCCCTGGTCTTTCAAGAGACAGTATTGCCTCTTAGTCGCCCCATCATGGAGAGTCGAAGACCTTAGGCCCGCTCACTGGCGGATCTTTTCATATAGAGTGCATCTTGAGCTAGAAATCCAATGTATCTTCGCCGACAGATGACTTGGCAGCCTCTTCCTTCCTCGGGCAGATCTCAATGAAATCACACGTCCCACAGTACTCATTTGGAGTAGCTGGATACTCTGCCTCCATGAGTATTCTATCGACCAGTTCAATGACATATGAAGTGGCGCGCTGTAGATCCGCAGCAGTGGGTTCTAGCGTTCGAAACTCGCGCGCGTCCAAGAACAGATAGGATGCCTTACTAACCGGTAGATTCTGTTCTTTGGTAAGAATAAGGGCATAGAGGTGGAGTTGAGTTTCGTTTATTTGGGTCGGCATTTTGCCAGTCTTATAGTCGATGATGTGAAGGCTTCCGTCATTTTCTCGATCGACTCGGTCTATTTTGCCAACCAAAGTGATATTGCTGGCGAGTTCTACCGCATGGTAGTCTTCAACCATAAGCGGCATAACTGATAAGTCTTGGCTGTGAGCGAACCAGCGCAGTTGGCTGAGAGCTTTCTCGGCCCACTTCTTTTCATCGTCTATGCTGCTGAACCCTTTGCGATTGCGCTTCCATTTCTCGCGCAGCAAGTCTTCGAGTTTCGAGATACTGCGCCCACCACTTGGGACACTAGACAAGAACTCCTTCAGCGTAGCGTGAACATGATCACCCATGGTGAAATAGGGTCGTGGTTTTCCATACACATCCTTGAGATTGTCGATGTAATGGAACTTATATTGCCTAGGGCATTCTTGAAACATATTCAGTCGGAAGGGAGAAGCTCTAAACATGCCTGAATTGCCGCCGAGACAGCTTCCACTATCTCTGCGCTCCTCTCTCTATTTTAGCATAATTGACTGCCAACACGGTCCCAAGTAGAATACTCACACGGTGGCTGATGTTTGAAGTTCTGAGTGAGAAACTGAGCATCGTACTACGCAGACTCGGTGACAAAGGGAAGCTCAGCGAAAAGGATGTTGATGAAGCTTTGCGTCAGATACGCTTAGCTTTCCTAGAAGCTGACGTCAATTTCAGGGTGGTGAAAAGCTTTCTGGCTAGCGTAAGAGAGCAGGCTTTGAGCGCTAGAGTGCTGGAGAGTCTCACTCCTGCCCAGCAGATCGTGAAAACTGTGAATAGGGAACTGGTGAATATCTTGGGCGGAGAATCTAGCCACCTGATAGGGGCAAACCGACCGCCCTCAATAGCTATGCTGGTTGGTTTGCAGGGGTCAGGCAAAACTACTACAGCTGCCAAGCTAGCTCTGCATCTTAGGCATTTGGGGCAACGCCCTGCACTAGTGGCTGCTGATACTCGTCGACCGGCTGCCGTTGACCAATTGGTGACACTGGGCGAGCAGTTGGATATCCCTGTTTACCATGAAGATGCCGAGGCAGCGCCGATCACTATCTGTCGCCAAGCGCTACGGTGGGCTCAAGAGGTAGCGGCCACCTGGGTGGTCATTGATACACAAGGGCGTCTCCATATCGATGAAACAATGCTGGCCGAATTGACTCAGCTCAAAGCTGAAATCCGGCCTTCGGAGACATTACTGGTAGTTGATGCGATGACTGGGCAGGACGCGGTGAACATAGCTGAAGCGTTCAATAGGAATGTTGGACTGACTGGACTTATTCTGACGAAGATGGATGGGGATGCCCGGGGTGGTGCGGCTCTTTCAATTAGGTTTGTGATTGGAGTGCCTGTCAAATTCATCGGGACCGGCGAAAAAACGGATGCGCTCGAACTTTTTCACCCCGAGCGACTGGCGTCGCGCGTTCTGGGCATGGGTGACATACTTACCCTCGTGGAGAAGGCCGAGAAGGCTTTTGATGAACGGCGTATCGGAGAGCTAGAGAAGAAAATGCGTGCCTCGAGATTCGATCTTGAAGACCTTCTGTGGCAAATCCGTCAGGTTGAGAAAATGGGTACGCTAGCTCAATTGGCTGAGATGCTTCCCGCCTTTTCAAAGTCTGCTGCGACTTCCCTTGGCGGAGCCGAGGAGAGCCAGGTGAGAAAAACGGAGGCCATCATCCTATCTATGACTCTGGAAGAACGCCGCAACCCAACCATAATCAATGGCAGTCGGCGACGTCGTATTGCGCAGGGCAGCGGAACCATGCGCAGAGATGTGAACCAATTGCTGAGCCAATTCTACCAGATTCACGAACTGACTAGGATGGTAGCAAAAGGGCGCTGGCCAAGGAACTTGATGGGCATGCTCAGGCAATGATGGCGTTTCTAGTCGACAACTTTGACCAATCCAGCAGCAATCAGCTCGCGGTTACTGAGTTCAATGTCAGTTATCTCCAGAGGCAGGTCAGCCAATCTCAGCCTCACCATGACATTCAGCAACTCTTCGACTCCGTTGTTGGCAGCTTCAGGTAGGGGCAGTTTGCCTAAGTCAAAATCCTCTATTACTATTTTCACGTCACCGTTCACGATATGTATTCGCCCTTGTGCCCCCGTCTTGGCTGCAACACCGGGAACATCCACTACAGCATAAGCTAAGAAATAGCCCTCGTGAAAGTTGACCAATACTTCATTCAGCGGTAATTCACCCTCCGCCAAAACCTCAATCAGCTTGGAATTGACTTCTTGCTCACTAATCACTAACGTTACCTCTCTGTCTTCCCCCGCTGCAACTGCCTCGTCAATTTGTGTTTCAACAGACTTCAGCTTTTGGTCGAGACTCTGAGCAGCTTCCGCAGTCACCGCTACCGGTATCATTTTTGTTTTGATCTGAGGGCTGAGGGAAAAAAGATAGTAGCCCATGAGCAAGGCGACAATAACCAGAATTCCAATCAAGCCAATAACCATAATGAATCCTCTGATCACCCTCATTTGTGCTCCTCCTTGTGCCTGCAGTGCTGTGGTAGTCTACTCCAGGTAATCTTTGAGTTTCCGGCTTCGGCTGGGGTGGCGCAACTTGCGTAGCGCTTTAGCTTCAATCTGGCGGATCCGCTCCCGAGTTACATCAAACTCCTTCCCTACTTCCTCTAGAGTCCGGGCTCGCCCGTCCTCCAAGCCGAATCTAAGCAGTACAACTCTTCTTTCTCTGTCAGTAAGCTCAGAAAGCACCTTGTTCAGTTGCAACTTAAGCAATTCTCGCGAGGCAGCATCGGCTGGTGGTAAGGTAGCTCGATCTTCAATGAAATCGCCAAGATGGCTGTCTTCCTCCTCGCCAATAGGCATCTCCAGAGATATCGGCATTTGAGACAACTTCATGATTTCCCTCACTCTGTCGGAGGAGATCTCCATGCCTTCACCGATTTCTTCGTAACTCGGTTCACGCCCAAACTCTTGAGCTAGTCGCCGATTAACCTTCAGTAGCCTGTTGATGGTCTCCACCATGTGTACTGGGATACGAATAGTACGGGCCTGATCAGCTATGGCCCGTGTAATAGCCTGTCTGATCCACCAAGTGGCATAGGTGCTGAACTTGTAACCCTTCCGGTATTCGAATTTCTCCACAGCGCGAACCAGACCGATATTCCCCTCCTGAATTAAGTCAAGGAGAGGCATCCCATGGCCGACATATTTCTTGGCAACGCTAACCACTAGGCGCAGATTTGCCTCTGTAAGATGTTTTTCCGATCTCCTTGCTGCTCTTTTTACTTTGCTGAAATGCGCTCTGAGCTGGTGACTTATAGAATGAAGGGCAGAGAGGAATTCCGGATTCACGGGCTCAGCCACCAGAGACTCCAGCTGACTCCAGGAGGTTTCATCTCCTATGATCTCCAGCGCTTCTGCAGGCAAGAGGCGACTATCTATCGAAATGTCTATCAAGCTTCGCTCCACTTCTGTGATTCCCTCGGTCTCAGAGGCTGCTGACTCATCAAGAGCGGCCGGCAACTCGGATTCTGGAATTTTCTCTGCACCGATGTCAGCAATGGCCGTTACCATTTCTCGATCGAGCACCCTGTCGATAGCGGCACGGAATTTGGGGCTGCTGAGTCTCTTGGTAACGCTATATGTGGGAGCAAGCTCAAGTCTCTCGGCAAGAATGTCGACTAGCGGCCGAGCTGCGAGTAAGTGCCGAATCAAATAGATAGTCACCTGAACCGCTGAAGGAGGCTCCTCATAGTGCTGAAGGTAAATCTCCCCGACTCTCTCCAGGTATTTCGCTTCTTCTATCTTGCTGGCCAATACCTTCTCATCATTTGCGGTCAGAAGCGAAACCTTGCCAATCTCATGGAGATACATACGAACTGGATCATCAATTATTTCGTGCTCGCCGGGGTCCACTTCGGGTCCGAGGGTAGACCTAGCTCCTGCCAGCCGCTTATTTGCCCACTCCTGCTGGAGCTCAGCAACCTCTTCACTCCTCTCATCCTCCCAGGAAGGATGTGCCCCGGCGGCATCTTCTTCTGAGTCTCCTTCGTCGAACCTATCCCAAGCACTGCCACGAAGTCCAAGTGACTCGACCTCGGACTTAATGCCGAGGATATCATTGGAGTCTAGCTCAGCGTCGTCTTTCACGTCCGGGAAGAAAGACAGAAGCTCATCATCTCGAGTTGAATTCACTGCCCAATCCTCTTCACTGCAGGTTGACGGCGATGCCTTTGCTTGACAAATACCTCTCTCAGCTGCCTGCTAACCTCTATGCCCTGCTCATCCAGCTTGGCCAATTCCGCGGCGACACCGCCTGTCTCTGCTTCGATAGCCAGAAGATCTCCTTTCCTGGCCTCTAGCTTCCTTAGCCAATTCTCCTGCAAACGAATCATACAGTCATTCAGTGCTCGCTGGCGTGTTGCCTCGCTCTCTTTCAACGATGGGGGGAAGGCCTTTGCCAGCAAGTTGTCGAAATATCCGTGAAGCGCGTGGTCGAAGCCGTCCCTGAGAGCGTCAAGCTCGTCGCTTTGTTGCCACATTAGGAAAAGTTCTCGATTCTCGCTGCGGTCGAAATACTCTGGGGATAGCCTCATGCCTTCTGCCCTAAGTTCTGGAAACTGAAGCAATAAGGCCAGGCAATATTCTTCAAGTGGGCTGGATGAGAAAAAGGCAGGGGCCATAGGGGTGACAGGCTGCAGTCTCTTGCTCGCTCTTCTTCTCTCGATGGCACGGAATCTCCTCAATGCGTCTCCCACAGCACGTTCATCAATTCTTAGTAACTGAGCAAGCTTTTGAACATAGTGGGCTTGCCGTATCGGATCCTTCATCTGGGAAAGCAGCGGCAGGAGCTTCTCCACAAGCGAAGACTTGTCACGGGCGCTCGCCAAATCAGTTTTGGCAACTGCCGCATCGAGAATGAAATCAATCATAGGTTTGGCATCTGCTATCAGCTCTTGCCACTGAGAGGCATTTTCCCTGATTACCTCGTCCGGGTCCTTACCTTGCGGCAAGACGAAAACCTTTACTTCGAGGTTGTCCGCAACATCATATTTTACCCATCCGTATCCCTTAGTTGAGGCTAGCACTGGGAATACCTCATCAACCGCTCCGCCACTCCTCGATACGGCTTCTTCACCTGCCGTATCAGCATCAAGAGCTAGTATCAGACTTGGGGTCAGCTTCTTCGCAAGAGCCAATTGCTTGTCGGTCACAGACGTCCCCATGGAGGCAACTACGTTCTCATAACCATGCTGATGAGCCGTAAGAACATCCATATAGCCTTCAGCAATTACTGCCAAATTGGCCTGCCGAATAGCTGTCTTAGCCCGGTCAATGCCATAAAGGCTACTGCTCTTGTCGAAGGCCAGTGTCTGAGCGGAATTGATATACTTGGGCAGCGACTCATCCAGCGACCTGGCACCAAAGCCGAGCACATTGGTTTGGATGTCCCTAATAGGAAACATCAGCCGATTGCGGAATCGGTCGTAGCTGCCACCACCCTCCCGCTCCACCAGCAAGCCAGCAGCCAGCAACTCTGTCTCTTGATACCCTTTATCTATCAAATACTGCCGCAGAGTCTCCCACGCTTCTGGGCTACAACCCAGTTGGAAGTCCGCAATGGTTTGGGGCGATAAGCCTCGTCGAGCCACATACTCCCTGGCCATCTCGCCCGCTGAACTACTCAAGAGCAGCTGATGGTAGTATTCAGCAGCGGCTTCATTGATTCTGAACAATCTGTCTCTTTCCGTCTTGTCAGCCTCTTTCTGCCCACCGGATGAGGCACCCAGGGTGACGCCCGCCTTTTCGGCCAGACGGTGAAGCGCCTGCCCAAAATCAATTCCTTCTTTCTTCATGACAAAGGAGAAAATGTCGCCTCCAGTGCTGCAAGCTCCAAAGCAATGCCAGCTTTGCCGCTCGGGGAACACAAAAAACGACGGAGCCTTTTCGGCATGAAACGGACATAGTGCCCTGAAATTTCGCCCCGATTTCTGGAGGCCAACGTATTCGGAGACAACTTGCACTATGTCCAGTCTCTGTTTTATATCATCAACTACAGTCATTCTGGATCCCGCCAGGAGCGTAAAAGCGACGGTCCTGTACAACCATTGCCTTTCAGGATGAAATCACCTTAATCATTCGTAACGCGTACTGGTCAGTCATCCCAGCAACATAATCAGTGACTTTGCGTTCCACACTATCTTCACGTACGGCATATTCCTCGGGCAACTTGTCACCGTGCTTCAAGAAGTATGAGTAAATGGTGCGTATTACTTCTCTTGCCTTTTCCGTCTCTTTGCTGGCCAAAGCGGCATTATACACCTTGCGGAAAAGAAACTCACGCAGCCTGTTGGCTGCTTGAAGGACTTCAGGGCTCATGCCGATGGATGGCTTTCGCAAGCTAACATTGTCCATGGCTGCCAGAGAAAAGCCAACAATATCGCAGACCAAGGTGTTGATTCGCTGAGAAGAAGAATGACCAAGGACTCTGACTGCAGAATCAGGCAGCTCGCTTTCGGTGATAACGCCGGCTCTTATGGCATCCGCAACATCATGGTTAATGTAAGCAACAATATCGGAGAGCTTGACCACCTGGCCTTCGACGGTACCAACTTCTGCCCAACCTTCCTCCAGAATGCCAATCTGGCCCTTGGAGTGATTCAAGATACCATCCCGTACCTCCCAGGTAAGGTTCAGACCGTGTCCGTCTCTTTCGAGCAGATCCACGACTCTCAAACTCTGTTCATTATGCCTGAACCCATCCGGAGAGAGTTCATCTAGAGCATCTTCCCCCACGTGACCAAAGGGGGTATGCCCCAAGTCATGCCCCAAAGCGACAGCCTCGGTTAGGTCCTCATTGAGATTCAGCGCTCTAGATATGGTGCGGGCGATCTGAGATACTTCTAAGGTATGCGTAAGCCGCGTTACGTAATGGTCACCTAACGGGGTGATAAAAACCTGGGTCTTATGCTTGAGACGGCGAAAGGCATTGCAGTGAATAATACGGTCGCGGTCACGCTGAAAAGCCGTGCGTATTGGGCAAGGCTCCTCCCATCTAAGTCTGCCACGGCTAGACCTGTTTCTTGACGCATAAGGGGAAAGGCTCTCTTCAGTTTCCTCTGTCCGCCGCCGACTTTCAAGGTAGACCATCACATCCAAGCCTTTGTTTCCCCGTTCCACCACAACCTTGCGATTAACTAGATTTCGCCTCAGCGGCAGCGATTATACGTCTTGTCTCATCAATCATGTCGGGACTTACGGAGACCGAAGTAATTCCCCACTTGACCAAGCTGGCCGTGAGTTCTGGGTAGACTGAAGGTGCCTGTCCACAAATGGAACAGGTAATGCCTTTGCTCACCGAAGCCCCAATGACTCTCTCTATAGCCTGAAGTACCGCCTCGTTTCTCTCGTCGAATTGCTCTGCAAGCTTGGCATTGTCTCTGTCTATCCCCAGGATAAACTGAGTCAAATCGTTGGAGCCGATGGAAACGCCATCGATACCAACATCTATGAACTTGTCTATGAGGAAGACATTTGATGGCACTTCTACCATCATCCACAGTCTGAAATTAGGGAATTGATACAATCCCTCAGATACAAAGAACTTCTTTATTTTGTCCATTTCATGCACGAAGCGGACGAAAGGAATCATGACATATACATTGTCGTAGTACTGGCACACTTTCTTGACAGCATCTATCTCCATTCTGAGAACTTCTTGTTCCTGAGTGTATCGGGAGCAGCCGCGGTAACCGAGCATGGGATTCTCCTCAAACTCCTCGTACCTATCCCCGCCGGGCAAGCTCCTGTACTCATTGGTTTTGAAATCGGTAGTTCGATAGACTACCGGGCGAGGCTGAAAAGCCTTGGCAAAAGTGGTAATTCCTCGAGCCAACTCTGCCACGAAATGTGCCGCTTTTCCCTCGTGCAGCATAAACCTCGGATGGCTCTTGATGATGTTGGAGATTATGAACTCGGCCCTTAGCAAGCCAACACCATCCACGTTCCTCGCGGCTACGCTCTCAGCCGACTCCGGGTCAGCGAGATTGACATAGACTTTGGTCCGAGTCCGAATTCGTTGACGAGTAATAGCAGCAGGAGCACTTCTTGTCTGCTGTACTACTCTGCCGGCATAGACTTGTCCCCGGTAACCATCGACAGTGATTACCTGTCCGTCGCTGAGGACTCTAGTTGCGGTTTCTGTGCCGACGATACAAGGAATACCGAGTTCCCGGCTGACAATAGCCGCGTGGGCAGTGCGGCCACCACGCTCGGTGACTATGGCGACGGCCCGCTTCATTGCTGGCACAAAATCCGGCGTTGTCATTGGAGCTACTAGGACATCCCCTTTGTTGACCGTGTCTATCTGAGATGCCGAAGGCACAATCCTCACCGTGCCGACGGCTATCCCGGGGCTTGCTGCCACACCACTCAAGATGGCCTCAACTCCGATCTCAGGCAGAGCCTCGACCCTTGCCTTTTCACTCAGAGCAGTCACGGGCCGAGATTGTACGATGAAGAGCTGCGTATCCTGCTTCGCCCATTCGATGTCTTGGGGAGATTGGTACAGGTCCTCAATCGTCTTACCTAGGCTGGCTAAAGCAACGATATCCTCGTCAGTCAACTTCTGAGCGGATTGCTTTGACGTCGGAATGGCACGCCTGACGTTCCCGTCGAGTTCGCCTGCCGGTGCCTTGGCATCTCTCACCAACTGCCATTCTTGCTTCCTGACTGCTTTTTCAAGAATCTTAAGGTTTTCCTTGTCGAGGAGATACTGGTCAGGGGTGACTTCACCGGAGACGATGGCTTCACCCAGCCCATAGATCGCTTCGATGAGAATCTTAGTTTGATCATTGCTCAGGGGTTCCACGGTGAACAGGACTCCAGAGATCTCTGACTGCACCATTACCTGCACTGCTACCGCAATGCCCACCTTGAAATGGTCAAAACCATGCTCATGTCGGTAGAATATGGCGCGCGGTTCAAACAGAGAGGCCCAGCAGCCTTGTACTGCTGTCACTACCTCGTCTTCACCTTGTACGTTGAGAAAAGTGCGTTGTTGGCCCGCGAAAGATGCCTCGGGCAAGTCTTCCGCCGTGGCTGAGGAGCGCACTGCCACCAGCCCTCCACCCAGCTCACGATAGGCTGACTTAATCTGGCTAACCACATCATCAGGCATAGGTGAGCTAGCAATCTTGCCTTTGATCAGACCGGCTACCTCTTGAAGCTTCTTGCTATCATTGACATTCAACGTCTCAAGGTACGGTCGGATTTCATGCACAATCCTGGCGGCTTCCAGGAAGTGGAAATAGGCGTCTGCGGTGATTATAAAACCCGGCGGCACCGGGATTCGGGCATTGAACATCTCAGCGAGGTTCGCGCCTTTCCCACCTACGAAAGGAATGTCATTCTTGGTCGCTTCAGCGAACCAGGCGATGATTGTTCTGCCTCGTTTCATTATCTCTCCTCAGTACCGGGGCCATTGCCTCGTGAAAACATTATACCATCTCCAAAAAGGATATTGAAGAAGTCCGCGGGTTCAACGGCTCTTGTAGGACTGTAGCACCTGGGATGGGGCGATTTGATTCTAGACATTAAATAAGAACGTTATAATGTCCCCATCTCGGACGATGTAATTCTTCCCTTCAAGTCTAAGGAGACCGCGTTTTCGGGCTTCAGAAAGGCTACCACAGGTATCTAGGTCATCGAAGCTTACTACTTCTGCCCTAATAAAGCCTTTTTCAATGTCAGAGTGGATTTTCCCGGCAGCCCTCAGGGCAGTGGTTCCTTGGGGAATTGTCCAAGCCTTCAATTCACCCGACACCGTGGTGAAGAACGAGATCAGCCCGAGGAGCTGATAGGAAAGCCTGATGATGCGGTCAAGAGCTGGCTCAGTCAGCCCAAGAGTGCCGCGAAACTCCTGAGCTTCGTCATCAGTGAGTTGGGCCAACTCCATTTCCAATTTGCCACACAAAGCTGCAACTTCGAATTGAGGGTAGGAATAGGCTGAGCGTAGCTCAGCCTCAGTGGAGGAGGCCCGGGCCAGCTGGTTCTCTCCGATGTTAATGAGCACCAGCATGGGCTTTGCAGTGAGGAATTGATAGTCAGTCAGATTTCTAGCTTCATCGGCAGCCAAACCTTGTTGCCAGATCGGTATGTCTTCATCCAATCCGCACCTGATCTTTCGAAGCAGGACCTGCTCCTTCAGCAATAGGTCACGTTCTGATAGCCTGGCACCTTTTAGGGACTCCTCAATGCGCGCAAGTCTCCTTTCGATCATGGCCAGGTCAGAGAAGACCAGCTCCAAATCCATGTTGGCCATATCGCGCTTCGGGTCAATACTACCCTCAACATGAGGCACTTTCTCGTCCTCAAAGATTCGCACTACCTGGAGCAGGGCGTCGGCATTACTGAGGAGGTTCAGAAATTGACCGCCTATTCCTGCGCCTTTGCCGGGGAACCTAGCCGCACCGGCGATATCAACGTACTTCACCTCGGCCGGTACTATCTTCTTTGGCTGGAATATCTTATCCAGACTGTGTAGTCTAGGCTCTGGCACCTTAGACACTCCCACGTTAGGAGTCAGGGTAGCCTGAGCATACGCTGCAGTCTCAGCTTTGCCTCTGGTCAAAGCATTGAAAACGGTTGTCTTGCCGCTCTTGGGCAGCCCGATGATACCGACTTCCAAGGCTGTCTCCTCTGTCTAGCTAGAAATATAAGCCACAGGCGACTAAAATGCAAGAAACCACATTGTTTGTTGCCGTTTTCTTTGATGTGTTATAATGACCCAGCTTCTTGGCCATGAAGGTGATGCAATGGACGCCTACGAGCTAGTTGTGATTATCAGCCCCGAGATAACTGAAGAGGAAATGCCCGACACCGTGAGCAAGGTGAGCGGGCTCATCAACAAGACTGGTGGGAATGTAATCGAGATAAGTCAGTGGGGAAGAAGAAAGCTAGCTTATCCCATAAAGCGATGTACTGAAGGGAATTATATGTTGGCTCACCTTGAACTGGATCCGGCTACAGCTAAGGACCTAGAGGCAAATCTGCGGCTTACCGGAGAAGTCCTGCGGCATCTGCTCATAAGGGCAGGTGAGTAAGATGGAAGGAGCGTTGTCATGGCATATTTGAACAAAGTCATGCTCATTGGAAATGTCGGCACCGACCCCGAGATGCGCTTTACACCGAGTGGCAATCCGGTAACTTCCTTTCGTGTTGCGACTAGTCGGACTTACACGACATCGGAGGGGGAGCGCAGACAGGAGACCGAATGGTTCACCGTAGTTGCCTGGAGGAAACTGGCTGAGAGCTGCAATCAGTTCTTGACCAAAGGGCAGCGGGTCTACGTTGAGGGGAATCTGCGCACTCGCAACTGGGAAGGGCGAGACGGGCAGAAACGCACCTCAGTTGAAGTCATAGCTAATCGGGTATTGTTCCTTGACAGACAAGCTATGGCTGCTCTCCCCAGCGAAGAGATTCCAGCAGAGCCTACTGCAGAGCCTACTGAGGAAGAGGTAGAGCCTGAAGACCTACCCTTTTAGCAGTCTATTCACAATAAGGAGACGAGAAACAGACAATGGCGCAACGTCGGGGAACAAGAACTGGAAGGGAAAGGACACGTCGGTTTGTTTTCAGGCCCAAGGTGTGCCCTTTTTGTGCTGACAAACTCGTGATAGACTACAAAGACGTTTCCAGATTGCAGCGTCATATTTCTGAGCGTGGCAAGATTGAACCACGCCGCAGGACAGGTGTTTGTGCCAAGCACCAGCGCCGCTTGGCCGTTGCGATAAAGAGAGCTCGCTATCTGGCTTTAGTGCCGTATAGCCCAGACCATATTCGCTATACAACGAGGGTTGAGACGAAGACCTAGCGCATGAAGAAGAACCGACGTGCCTAAGCGAACATACCAGCCTAAGACAATTTCAAGGAAGCGTAAGCATGGCTTTCGGGCCAGGATGGCAAGCCGTGGTGGACGAGGGGTCATAAAGGCAAGACGGCTTAAGGGCCGTTCACGATTGACGCCGGTCTAGGAGTATGACGAGAAAATGGGCTTTGACGAAGAAAGCCCAGTATATGGTGGTTTATGAATCGGGGAAAGCCTGGGGGGATCAAATCATACAGGTAAGGGCATTGCCCAACGGGATTGGATTGCACAGATGTGGATTCTCGGTCACCAAGAGGGTAGGCAGCGCGGTGGTACGCAATCGGGTGCGACGCTTGTTGAAGGAGATAGTACGCTTAACACCGCTGAAGGTGGGGTGGGATATAGTATTTATCGCCCGGGCAGGCTCCGCGACCGCCAGCTATCATGAGCTCAACCAGTCGGTAGATAAGTTGCTGGCGCAGGCTCATTTGCTAAGAGACAAAGATGAAAGCGTTGGCACTCGAGTTAATTAAGCTGTATCAGTCCACCATATCACGAGTTAGCCCGCCCGCTTGCCGCTTTACCCCCACTTGTTCTCATTATGCCTGTGGGGTAATTGAGAGGTATGGACTGATGAAAGGGGGATGGTTAACGATGAAGCGCCTAGCTCGTTGCCATCCCTGGTCTGATGGTGGCTATGACCCGGTACCGTGAAGCCGTTGGCTTGTGGGCCGCCAGGAGTGAATAATCGTGAGACTCAGTTTCGGTTCAATTAAGGCTACCAGGACATTGATTCTGCTCCTCCCCCTCGCTGTCATTAGCGCGGTTGCCTTTAGCTGTGTTGCACCATCAGCGGGTGGTGGTTGTGGTGGGCCGGGGGCGCAGGGGTGGTCAGGATTTGCCAGCTACGACGGTGTTCTTTACTTCGGGTCAATGGATGGCAAAGTGCTTGCCGTGGATCCGGTGGCGCGGAGTGAGGGACTGTATTTCCCTAGCGAGCGCGAATGGGTGTTCTCCATAAGGACGCAGGCTCCTCAAGGGGCGCCGTGCGGCTTTGGCTGCATGCCGGCAGCACGGCCCGCAGCTATCTACGGGACACCAGCGGTCACTGAGACTCTTGTTTATGTAGGCACATACGTCGGTGACGGGGGCAAGGTGTTTGCCATAAACAGGCCAAAACCCCAGTACGATGAAGAAGGTATCCCGTCGTGGACCGAGGGAGAGTGGTTTTATCCTCGAGGTGAAAGAGGTTCTATTGGAGCTATTGTTGGTAGCCCAATAGTGCACGGGGATACTGTCTACGTTGGCGACTCGCAGGGTAAGGTACATGCACTGGATGCGGTCTCTGGGACCAGAAGATGGGAGTATGAGACTGGCGGAAAGATATGGACATCCCCAGCAGTCAAAGATGGCGCTGTCTACATTGGTAACTACGAGGGGAAATTGCACTCCCTGTCGAGTGACGACGGTAGCCTGCTCTGGGAGGTTGAATTGCCAGCGGCCATTGCTTCATCTCCTGTGGTGTCTGGAAATACTGTCTTCTTGGGGACTTTCGACCATTACCTATGGGCCATTGGCGGCAACAGTGGAAGGGAGAAATGGAAGTTCGAGGGAGGTAACTGGTTCTGGGCAGCGCCGGTGGTTACGGGCAACGTTGTCTACGCCGGTTGCCTTGACCACACGATATATGCGCTTGATGCCCGGTCGGGGAGGAAGTTGTGGCAGTTTATTGCCGATAGCCCGATTGTGTCAACACCGGTTCTTGTGAATGACCTCCTCGTAGCCATTTCGGAATCGGGAGAGATGTATGCGGTTCAGGCTGCAAACGGGGTGAGTCAGTGGAACACGTCTATTGGCTATTCTGTAATGGCTCCTCTCTACGCGGAGGCCGGCATGGTTTACGTTCACACTAGAAATGACGAGGTCTGTGGTATAGATGCGCAAAATGGACGAAAGGCCTGGGAATATCTTCTAGATAGCGACTAGAACCGATTATGGCTGAGCTGTGGAACACGTTTATTCTTGAGCCGGTGCTCAATAGCTTGATCGCTTTGACCAGCGTGGTGGCTGGTAACTTTGGTGTCGCCATCATCGTGCTGACTGTTGTCGTTCGCCTGGCGCTTTATCCGCTTACGGTGCGGCAGACGCGGTCTACCAAAGCCATGCAAGCGCTGCAGCCAAAGATTCAGGAACTTCAAAAGAAATATGCCAAGAACAAGCAGAGACTGCAGCAGGAGACGATGAAGCTGTACAAGGAGGTGGGGATAAACCCGCTAGGCTGCCTTTGGCCCATGCTTATTCAATTACCCATTTGGATCGCCCTTTATCAGTCTATCATGCAGGCGCTGGCAGCGACTCCAGAGAACCTATTGAACTTGTCTGAGCACCTTTATTCATGGGCAGCAGTCAGCCAGGCGGTGCCCCTAAATGAGCATTTCCTGTGGCTCCGGTTATCAAAGCCCGATCCCAATCTCATCTTGGCTATCTTGGTGGGGGGCACAATGTGGGTTCAGCAGAAAATGGTGACGCCACCGGCTACTGACTCCAGACAGCAGTCTATGACCAGCATGACTACATTAATGATGCCGTTGATGTTCGGCATGTTTACTCTGTCTTTTCCTAGTGGTCTGGCTCTCTATTGGGTGATTTCAAACATCATTGGCATTGTAATTCAGTATTTTGTCACTGGAGGCTGGGGGTATCTGAGGTTTGCCGCTGCTCCGAAGCCAGTGCCGGCCCAGAAAACTGGACCAGCGCAGCAGGAATCTCCAACGATACGGAAGGCCTCCCGGGATAAGAAAGGTCCGTTCAGGAAATGAAGGAGCTCGAAGTAAGCGCCAGAACAGTTGATGAAGCCATCCACACCGCGCTGGAGCAATTGGGCGTAACCGAGGACCAGGTGGAGGTAGTTGTTCTCACAAAGGGCAGGGCTGGGCTACTGGGGATGATGGGGGCTGAAGACGCCAGGATCAGAGTGACGCTTCTGTCTGAGCTTGAACAAAGGGGCGACGCAGCTAGCCTGGCGAAAGAGGTTCTGGAGGCGCTACTCCAGTCTATGGAGATCTCAGCCGAAGTCTCTGTGACTCAAGCATCTACTGATGAACTGCCGCTGAGTTTGGATATCGAAGGCGATGACTTGGGGATTCTCATCGGGCGCCGTGGTACGACTCTGGCTTCTCTACAATACATACTCAGGCTCATAGTGACTGAGAGTCTGAAGATGTGGGTGCCGGTGAATGTCGACGTCGCTGGCTACAAGAAGCGTCGCTATGAATCCTTGCGGGATTTGGCCTTGCGGTTAGCTGAACAAGTGAAGAGGAATCGACGTCTTATAACGCTCGAACCCATGCCAGCAGATGAGCGTCGCATTATTCATCTGGCTTTAGCCGACCACCCTGACGTTGCTACCCAGAGCATGGGCGATGGCGAAACGCGAAAAGTGGCGATTCTGCTGAAAAAGCGTTGAGCATGTTCCGGCCGGTAAGCAGTAAGGTAAGCTTTCCCCAGCTAGAAAACGAAGTCCTCAAGTTCTGGAAAGACCATCGTATCTTCGAAAAGAGCGTTGAGGCACGGCATGGGGCAAAGCAGTTTACCCTGTATGAAGGGCCGCCCACGGCCAATGGTAGCCCCGGAATTCACCACGTGCTATCCCGAGTCTTCAAGGATATTGTACCCCGATACAAGACGATGAAAGGCTACTATGCTCCACGCAAAGCGGGGTGGGATACCCACGGCCTACCGGTGGAGTTGGAGATCGAGAAGATGTTGGGCTTCACCACTAAAGCCCAGATCGAAGATTACGGAGTGGCTCAGTTCAATGCTCATTGTCGGGAGAGCGTGTTCAGTTATCTGAAGGAATGGGAAGCCATGACCGAGCGCATCGGCTTCTGGCTAGACCTGGAGCATCCTTACATCACCCTTGAAAACGGGTATATAGAATCTTGCTGGTGGGCAATAGGACAGCTATGGAACAAAGGCTTGATTTATCAGGGCTACAAGGTTACGCCGCATTGTCCAAGATGCGGTACTTCTCTCAGCTCTCACGAGGTTGCCCTGGGCTACAGGGATGATGCTGAAGACCCTTCGGTTTACATAAAGTTCAAGCTGGCCCCAAAATCACTGAATGAAGAAACAGAGCTGTGTTCCTTTCTCTTGCCTGCCCTTAAGAGCAAGCCTGCCTTTTTCCTGGCTTGGACGACAACTCCCTGGACTCTGCCTGGCAATACCGCTCTCGCTGTGGCTCCAGATGCGGAATACAGCGTTATGGAAGGCCCTGAGGATTACGTTATTTTGGCCTCTGCGCTCGTAGAGGGGAGCAAGCTTGAGAAGTACGAGGTCAGATTCAGTGTTCCTGGCAAGGAACTCGTTGAGCTTGCATATCAACCTCTGTTCAATCCGCACGATTTTGGGGTTGAAAGGAGACGTTTTGCTCCCGGGGATGGTCAAGAAGGCCTCTCCTATGACGTGTTGAGCGTGCAGCCGGTGGAGAAGGACTTAACGTATCGTGTGATTTCCGCTGACTTTGTCTCGATGGAAGAAGGTACGGGCATTGTTCATGTTGCGCCGGCTTTCGGTGAAGTAGATTTCGAGGCTGGGAAGAGCTTGGGGCTCGATTTCGTGCAGCCGGTGGATTTGGAAGGCAGGGTAACTGGCACCTATCCTTTTGCTGCCAGGTTCGTTAAGGACGCTGACCCCCTTGTTCTGGAAGACCTCAGATCCAGGGGGTTGCTCTACCGCAGCGAGCAGATAGTGCACACCTATCCCTTTTGCTGGCGTTGTGAGGCTCCACTCCTTTACTATGCTAAGAAAACCTGGTATATCAGGACATCACTCAAGAAGGATACACTTATCTCCGGAAATGCTGACATCAACTGGTATCCAGAGCACATTAAGCATGGCCGTTTCGGCGACTGGTTAGAGAACAACGTTGACTGGGCTTTCTCGCGAGAGCGCTACTGGGGGACTCCCCTGAATATCTGGAGTTGCTCAAGCTGTGGCAGCTACGAATGCGTCGGTGGTGTGGGGGAGCTAAAAGCAAGGCCGAACCTCAAGGGCCTGGTTGAGCCATTAGACTTGCATCGCCCTTTTGTCGATGACATTACCTTCGCTTGTTCCAGATGTAGTGGGGAAATGAGGCGGCAGGCGGAGGTGATTGACTGCTGGTTCGACTCCGGGGCTATGCCTGTGGCCCAGTGGCATTACCCTTTTGAAAATGGCGACGAGTTTGACCGGAGTTTTCCCGCCGACTTCATCTGCGAAGCTGTTGACCAGACCCGTGGGTGGTTCTACAGCTTGCACGCCATATCTACCTTGCTTTTTGGACGCCCTTGCTTTGAGAACGTCATCTGTCTCGGTCACATCCTCGATGCTGAGGGTGAAAAGATGAGCAAGGCCAGGGGAAACGTGGTTGACCCATGGGCGATGCTTGAGACCTACGGGGCCGATGCCATACGTTGGTATTTGATTACCTCATCACCAGCCGGGAATGTACGCCGCTTTTCCAGCGACATGGTGGCTGAAGTCATGCGTGGCTTCCTGCTTACGCTATGGAATACCTATAGCTTCTTTGTGACGTACGCCAATATTGACGATTTTGACCCAAAATCGGTCTCGACTCAGTCTCTATCCGATTTAGATAGGTGGATTCTCTCCAGGCTCAATCAACTTATAGCCGACGTAGACACGGCTTTGGACCATTATGACCCTACGGCCGCTGGGCGAAGGATTGAGAGCTTCGTGGATGATCTTTCCAATTGGTATGTGAGGCGCAGCCGTCGCCGCTTCTGGAAAAGCCAGAGCGACGCTGACAAACTGGCAGCCTATATGACACTCTACCATTGCCTGGTTACCTTGTCCAAGCTTCTAGCTCCTTTTGCCCCTTTTGTTGCTGAAGAGATATATCGGAACCTGGTGTGTTCTGTGGACCCCGAGGCTGTAGAAAGCGTGCACGTGTGTGATTTCCCTATCGCCGACCGCACTCAAATCGACGAGAAGCTGGTTGATGCTACCCGCTTGGCTATGACGGTGTGTAGCCTCGGCCGCGCTGCCCGAGCCAAAGCAGGGATAAAAGTGCGTCAGCCTCTAGCGAAAGCGTTGGTTAGGGTGAAGGCAGCGGGCGAAAGACAGGCCTTACAAAGGCTGGCCGACCAGGTGTTGGAAGAGCTCAATGTCAAAGAACTGGAGTTCGTCGAGGATGAAGTCGCCTGCGATGAACCTGGCTATGCGTCGGCTGCGGAAGGGGGCTACTGGGTGGCGATGGCTACTGCCTTGTCATCAGAACTGAAGGCGGAGGGAATGGCTCGTGAGGTGGTACGGCGCTTGCAGACTATGCGCCGTTCGGCAGGTCTGGACGTCACCGATCATATTGTTGCCTATTATCAAGGCCAACATCCTCTACGGCAGGTGATGACCGAGTTTGCTGACTACATTAACCAGGAAACATTATCCAGGCGCTTGGTCCTTGCGCCACCTCCCGACGGTAGTTACACTGAGAAGTATCGCATTTCCGATTGCGAGGTCCTGCTTGGCATTGAGAAGGAGGCTAGCTAGGGAATCCGTGATCAACTCAGCGGTCTGACTTGCCTGGCGGCGGGCTCTGTATTAGCTGAGCAGAAACTGTCTCTCTATCCTGGCCTCTAACAAACGTGATCTTGACTTCCTCGCCCAGTTGTGAAGAGTGTATAAATTCTATTAGCCCCTCGGCCGTGGTTACCTCCTTACCTCTAAAACGAACAATCACGTCGCCCTCTTTCAAACCTGCCTCATCTGCCGGGCTGCCCTGTTTGACATGCACAACAACTGCTCCCTTATCTACAGACAGGCGGTTTACCGTGGCCACGTACTCATCAACAGTATATAGCGAAACCCCGAGCCATGGACGGGTCACATAGCCGTTCCTGATCAACTCCTCGATGATTGGCATTGCCTTCTTCATGCTTATGGCATAGCCCATGCCTTCAACGCCCACGCCGGCAACCTTAGCGCTGGTAATGCCAATAACCTGTCCCTTCATGTTGACTAAAGGTCCTCCGCTATTGCCCGGGTTGATAGGTGCCGAGATCTCGATAAGGTCGTCCAAAGTCTGACCATCTATGGGCAGGGATACCCTCAGACCACTGACCGTGCCTTCCTTGGCCCTCAGCCCTCGGCCCAGGGGATTACCGATAGCCACTACCCAGTCGCCAACTCGCAGTTGCGTGGAATCCCCAAGGTCAGCAGCTGGCAGGTTGACGGCATCGATCTTGATGACAGCCAGGTCGGTCAGGGGGTCTCGGCGGACATCGTCGGGGTCCGCTTGAAAAGTCCTGCCGTCGGCCAGTTCCACGGTTACCTTTTCAGCCCCCTCAACCACGTGGTTGTTGGTCACGATTTCGCCGTCCCCATCTATGATCCATCCCGAGCCAGCGCCTGACTGCGTTTGTGGTCTAAGAAAGAAATCCAATGTCACTGCTTCTGTACTTATGGTTACTACTGATGGATAGACCTTGTCTACTACATCAGCAATACTGGGCAGTGTAAATGCGTCTTCTTCTACGGCGGGAGCTGTCCAGGTCGGGTCTATTGGTACTGCAGGAGTGTGATTAGCCGGTGTCTCGGTGGTTAGTGATGGTGCTGGACTCTCAGGCACCACTATGACACAACCAGCCATGCCTATCACCAGGCTCAGCAATAATAGGACAATGCCGGCATGTTTCATTAGCGTTCCCCCATTTGTAGCTGTACTCATGGCTCACTTGATTGTAGCACACAGGTTCTTTTGGGGCAAAATGGGATTCCTCCTTCAGACGGGGGTGTGTCCAAGGATTTGATACCGGAAAGAGCTTAGGCTAGAATGAATGCTTGTAACACGATACCAGCGCAAGAAGAATCTCTGCTGATGTCCGCAAGGCAGGTTCTGAGCTCGGAGGTATAAGCATGGAAATTCAAATCCTGGGTGCCCATAGTATCGAAGCTAAAGGGCTGCGGCTGGCTTCCTTTCTCGTAGATGGGATTCTCGCTCTGGACGCTGGCGGGCTTACTTCGAGTCTTTCACTCGCAGAGCAACAGCAGGTGAGGGCGATTCTATTGACGCATCACCATTTTGATCATACACGGGATTTGGTCACGTTTGGGGCCAGTGGTGCTGCGTTCCCTGATCCGGTCGACGTCTACGCATTGAGTGAGTCTCTTGATATCGTTAGGTCCTGCCTTCTCGATGGCAGGATGTATGTAGACTTCTCCACATGGCCGTCTGAAGAAAAGCCTTTTCTACGGCTGACGGCTGTTGAGCCGCTCCAAACGCTGATTGTTGAAGGCTATGAGGTCTCGCCTGTAACGGTAAGGCATTCGGTGCCTGCTGTCGGCTATCAAGTTACATCCAGCGACGGGAAGAGCCTATTCTATACCGGGGATACCGGCCCCGGCTTATCAGCTTGCTGGGAACGCATTTCACCTCAGTTGCTTATGATTGAGGTTTCTGGTCTCAACAAGTTCGCAGAGTTCCTCAAGAGCGTCGGTCACCTTTCAGCGCACTTGCTTAAAGATGAACTTGCCCACTTCCGTCAAATCAAGGGATATTTACCGCGGGTCGTGGCGGTGCATCTCCCACCTCAGTACCAGGAGCAGGTCGAGCAGGAAGTCAGGGATGCTGCCCGTGAACTGGGAAGCACCATCGATATAGGATACGAAGGTATGAAGATTACGGTATAGCCTTTCCCTTCATATTGCTGCCGCCTGCGCCTGCTCCGTTGATTTCTTGTCATTTGTTGCAGAGCGAGCCAACCGGATCTGCCCCTTCTTTTCAAGACAGCGTCGTCCTCTGCAGTCGTTCTTCAGTTCTGTGCCAGTCACCTGCCTACCGGTGACAGCCACGCGGGTTTATACAACGGGTGGGTCATCTGCTCACAGGTGACCCACCCTTCAGCAGGGCTAGGTTGGAGCGGATACTAAGCCTAGCCCACCTTATCCCTTGTCACTCCGACCTCTTTGGCCTGTCATTCTGAGCGTAGCGAAGAATCTCACGCTGCCTCAAGCTCCGCCGGTCAAGACTTCGGCCAAAACCGGGCATTTCCCAAGGGTTCGCTGCGGCTCAGGGCGACGACTGATTGCTCTACTTACGTTGACGCTCAACTCATGCTTCTGCATAGTCGACTTCTGGCAACTGGGCTAAAGCCTCCTTGACGAGTTTCTCGGGATACTCATAATCTTGAAGCCTCCCTGAGAGGTACTCATCATAGGCGGCTAGGTCGAAGTGTCCATGTCCGCTATGAGCCAGAAGAATAGTCTTGGCTTCACCGGACTCTTTACAGGCTAAAGCCTCATCTATAACTACCTTGATGGCATGGTTTGGCTCTGGAGCAGGAACGATACCCTCAGTTCGTGCGAACTGCACGCCGGCCTCGAAGGCTGCAACCTGATGCACTGCCTGAGCTTCGACGAAGCCCAGTTGATGAAGGTGGCAGATTATCGGTGCCATGCCATGGTAGCGGAGGCCGCCCGCATGAATCTTTGGTGGGATAAAGGTATGGCCCAATGTATTCATCTTGACAATCGGTGCCATGCCAGCGATGTCTCCGTAGTCCCAAGTGTACGGTCCCTTAGTCATGCTGGGGCAAGCTGCAGGCTCGACATTGATAATCCGGAGATTCGGCTTCTTGCCTTCGATTTTGTCCTTGACGAAGGGGAGGTACACCCCGGCGAAGTTGCTGCCGCCGCCGATGCAGCCGATGATGATGTCAGGGTAGACATCAGCCTTCTCCATCAGCTTTTTGGCCTCGAGACCATTTACGGTTTGGTGGAGCAAGACGCAGTTGATGACACTGCCTATAGAGTAGTACGTATCGTCCCGCCCGAAGGCATCCTCTATAGCCTCACTGATGGCAATGCCCAAGCTGCCCGGCGAGTCGGGGTCTTCGGCTAGAATCTTCCGCCCGATTTCAGTATCAGGGCTGGGGCTGGGCACGCACTTAGCTCCCCAGGTCTCCATTAGCACCCGGCGGTATGGCTTCTGGTTGTAGCTGACCTTGACCATATAGACCTTCAGCTCGATGCCGAAGAACATGCAGCCCATTGACAGGGCACTGCCCCACTGCCCGGCTCCGGTCTCAGTGGTGATTCGCTTGATCCCGTCTTGCTTCGCATAGTATGCCTGCGCTACAGCAGTATTAGGCTTGTGACTACCGGCTTGGCTTGTACCCTCATATTTGTAGAAAATCTTGGCTGGTGTGTCCAAGGCTTTCTCAAGCCGGTACGCCCGATGTAGTGTTGTAGGTCTCCAGGTGTGATAAATCTCTTGGACCTCTTCCGGGATTTCGATGTACCGCTCCTGGCTGAACTCCTGTTCCCTTAAGGCCGAGGCAAACAATGGCGGGGGCAGGATGGTAGGTTCCTTAGTGACCGGGTGCAGTAACGGTGGTAATGGCTTCGGCAGGTCAGCCAGGATGTTGTACCATGACGTAGGCATTTCCTTTTCACTCAAGGTAAATTTTGTTTGTTTCATTTCTCCTCCTTTTGATTTCCTTTTGAATGTTCAAAGTGCGTGTTGACGTGACTCAGACAGTTTTCGGCCCTCCCGGGGCCACTTCCATGACATTGTTGACATTTCAGCCCTCCTCAAACAGAAAGCCTCTCGCCGAAGGGGCGAGAGGCTTAGCCTTCGCGGTGCCACCCTTGTTGGTGCTTTACACCATCTCTGTCAGGTACAGCCCTCGCATATTAGGGCGATACCCTGGGTTTCGATAACGCTACCCTTGCGTCAAAGCCTACTCGCGCTCAAATAGCCTTTCGGTTTGCAGCTCCCGGGTCCATTCAGCCTTTGCGTCGGCGTCAGCTTTCACCTAGCCTGACTCTCTGTGGCCTCGCTTTAAGGCTTACTAGTCCCGTTCTCAGCCTTTACGGTATTCTATTGTGGAGGCATTTTAGACATCTTTTCTGGATTTGTCAAGTTCTCCGCCGCTCCAGAGTTCGACGGAGTAGACCCGCTCTGTGGAGCGCTTGACAAACTCTGGGGTCGACGCGCGTAACAATGTCAAGTGCCTTGTACGGGATAGCACGTGTGGGCAGGCGAAAATCCTCCCGCACTGGATATTGTTTGGTATTTCGGATTTAGTGCTTTGGATTTCTGCCCTTGGGGCTTATACGTGGGAGTCAGAATCGCAGAACAAGGTCATGCTGACCACGGTAGGGAGAGAAAGACAACCGTTGCATTTCTACTTGTACGTCTGCCTTTTCGCCTTTAATTCTTGGCTTTTCCCGTCAGGTAGGCATCCATCGAGGCAGCGGCCCTTTTTCCAGCACCCATAGCACTGATGACCGTGGCTGCACCGGTAACAAGGTCACCTCCTGCCCACACCTTGTCCTTCATAGTCTTGCCGGTCTCTTCGTTTGCCACCACCGTACCACGCCTTGTCGTTTCCAGCCCCTTTGTGGTTGACGGTATCAGCGGATTAGGAGTAGTCCCCAGAGCCACAACTGCAACGTCAACGTCGATAATGAACTCACTACCCTCCTTAACGATCGGGCGGCGGCGTCCACTGTCATCCGGCTCACCCAGCTCCATCTCATAGCATTCCATACCTGTTACCCAGCCCTGGTCGTTGCCTATGAATCGTTTGGGATTGGTGAGAAATTTGAATATGATACCCTCTTCCTCGGCATTTTCCACCTCCTCATGCCGGGCTGGCAGCTCTGTGCGGGACCGCCGATATACGATATGAACCTCATCAGCCCCAAGCCTCAGGGCACAGCGAGCAGAGTCCATAGCTACATTGCCGCCGCCAATGACAGCCACTTTCTTGCCGATTTTTATCGGGGTATCGTACTCAGGGAAGCGATATGCTTTCATCAAGTTGACCCTGGTAAGGAATTCATTGGCTGAGTAAACGCCGTTGAGGTTCTCCCCTGGTATATTCAGAAACATTGGCAAGCCCGCCCCCGTACCAAGGAAAACAGCATCATAGCCATCTTCTAGTAGCTCATCAACAGTGGCTAACTTGCCCATTACCGAGTCAAGCCTTATGTCCACACCCAGAGATTTAACATAGTCAACCTCACCCTGAACGATACTCTTGGGCAGCCTGAACTCAGGAATACCGTACACCAGTACCCCACCGGCCACATGAAGCGCCTCAAATAAAGTCACCGAGTATCCCAGCTTGGCCAAATCGGCAGCGCAGGTCAGCCCGGCCGGCCCTGAGCCAATTACCGCCACCTTCTTGCCTGTCGATGGCGGCATGTCAGGTGAAGATGCCAAGCTCGCGGCATGGCTTCGTTCCCAATCAGCCACATAGCGTTCCAATCGACCGATGGCAATCGGGGCACCTTTCTTGCCCAGTGAGCACACCTGTTCACACTGCGTCTCCTGGGGACAAACGCGCCCACAAATACCCGGCAGGCTGTTCTTACCCTTGAGTATTCTCACTGCCTCGGGCATGTCATTGTCATGTACTGCCTTTATGAAGTCAGGGATGTCTACACTCACTGGGCAACCCTCGACACATGGACGCTTGGGGCATTGAATGCAACGATTCGCCTCCTGAAGTGCCATTTCCTCAGTGTAGCCCAAAGCTACTTCATTGTAATTCCTGCCCCTGACTTTGGGCTCCTGCCTGGGCATAGCCACTCTGTTCAAGTCAATCTTTGGTTTTGGCTTCTCTTGCACTTTCTAACCTCCAGATTCAGGCATTTCGGCAATGACAGGACTTCCACAATTCCAGAGAGCGTTTTTCCTCATCGAGGTAAATCTGTTGGCGTTTGAATAGGAGGTCCCAATCAACTTCATGTCCATCAAAGTCGGGTCCGTCAACACAAGCGAACTTGGTCGCGTTACCTACTGAAACGCGACAGCAACCACACATCCCCGTGCCGTCAACCATAATTGAATTAAGGCTAACAAATGTAGGGACTCCAAAAGGCTTTGTGGTCAAAGAGCAGAATTTCATCATAATGGCTGGACCAATAGCAATAACACGGTCAATTCTCTCACTTCTTTCAAGCATCTCCTTCAGAGGCTCAGTCACCACCCCTTTGCGAGCATATGATCCGTCATCAGTGGTCACTATTAACTCATCACTCACACTCTGCAAGCGTTGTTCCCAGAAAAGCAAATCTTTGCTTCGAGCCCCTAGTATGGAGATAATCCTATTTCCCACCTGCTTCAGGGCCCTGGCGATTGGAAACACGGGAGCCGCACCAACACCACCAGCAACGCAGACTACCGTGCCAAACTTCTCTATGTCTGAAGCTAGACCTAAGGGGCCTACCAGATTCAGTAGCTTGTCACCGGCATTGAGGCTGGCCAGTTTATGTGTAGAAGTCCCCACTTGCATGGCCACCAGGGTAATACTGCCATCTTTGCTGTCCCAATCGGCCAGCGTAAGTGGAATCCGTTCACCAACCTCATCAACGCGAACAACAACGAATTGGCCTGGTTTAGCTTTCCTGGCTACCGCGGGCGCCTCAACTTCCATGTAATCGATAACAGGATTTAGCCTTTCCTTGGTCACAATTCTGTACATCGTCGCCTCCCATAGTAAGCACATTCAGTTCTAATAGGTCCCAATGCCAATTCACCCACCATGTGGCTACTTGCCACAGCTGCTTGGACGACACCTCAAATGTGCCTCGTCCAGGCTCTCTCCTCCGCGCCGTGGTTGCTCCAGCAGCAGGTTCTTTCTCAGCTAGCCCGTCCAGCACAATCTGCTATTTCCTTTCCGTAGCAGCTATACAGTCTATCACTTTTTCTGTGTCCAGGGAATAGAGCTGCTGATAGGTTTTCTTCTCCCGGCCTGCTCAGCCGTCTTGCGCAGGGAGTCTGCGGCTTGATTGACCAGAACACAAACCTACTGTATACTAAACCAAATCGGCGGAGAAGTGCTGGTCCAATGGTCAGTCAATGAAGGCATTGGCGAACGTTCGTTTGTCGGAGCCATGGCATCTGGGCGATTCTCCCACGATGTATGAGCTATCCAAAGCGCACTTGGGGTATAAACAGTAGTGGCAGGCTTGGTAGTGAGATGTCGCCCGGGGAGAAGTGTCAGGAGCTCCTTGCTTAGGGTGGTAGCGACGCGCAGGTTCATCATTATTGGCCAGTCCCATGGCCGCTGAGCGTGTGAATAACGGACTGACACCGTTTAGGAGGTGACAGATGCAAGAAGGATTGCCAATCGGCTTGGTTGTTATTGTGGCAACAACCATATTCAGCGTGCTGCATGCATTAAGCATCATAGTGTTTGGACTGGTCCTCGCGTCAGCCTTGGGGGGGTAGCCGATAACCGAGTGTATAAGGCTCGGGCACCAGGCAAGTGGATCTCCAAAGGGTGCTAGCCTGCCCTACGCTTTTTCCATTCTTACAGCGCACACTTTGAATTCGGGGATTTTGGATACAGGATCCAGGGCTGGATTAGTCAGGATATTAGCGGCGCTCTCGGCAAAGTGAAACGCCATAAACACTACGTTTGGCGGTGATTGCTCGGTCACCTTTGCTTTCGCTATTACCTCTCCGCGGCGCGAAACCACCTTGACCCTATCGCCTTCGGCGATTTTCAAGGAAGAGGCGTCGACCGGGTTTATCTCGACCGTTCCCTCTGGCTCAATAATATTCAGCCCGGTTACCTTCCGAGTCATGGTGCCGGTATGGAAGTGATAGAGGCTGCGCCCGGTAGTAAGAATCAGCGGGTATTCTTCATCAGGTAATTCCGCTGGCGGCTTATATTCCAGTGGCGTGAATCTCCCCAAACCACGCGCAAATCTGTCCACATGTAATATTGGCGTTCCGAGATGGTCTGGAGTTGGACACGGCCATTGCAGTCCACACCCCTCCAGACGGTGGTAAGCGATGCCCCCGTAGCTGGGAGTCAGGCTGGCAATCTCGTCCATTATCTGCGAAGGCTGCTCAAAGTCAAAACCTTCAGCACCTAACCTTTTGGCTAGCTGGCAGATAATCCACCAATCAGGCTTAGAGTTACCCACAGGCTCGATTGCCTTTCTCACCCGCTGTATTCGCCGCTCAGTGTTGGTAAAGGTGCCATCCTTTTCAGCAAAGCTGGTTGCCGGCAGAACCACGTGTGCTAGCTGAGCAGTTTCAGTGAGGAAGATGTCTTGAACTACCAGGAATTCGAGGTTACCCAACGCTTCCTCAACATGTCTGGTGTCGGGATCACTTATGACCGGATTCTCGCCCATCAAGAAAATCGCCTTAGGCTGCCCTTTGTAGGCCACATCAAGCATCTCCGTCAGGGGCAACCCCGGTTCGGCACTCAAAACACATTCCCAGGCAACCTGGAACTTCTTCCGAATATCGGGGTCCCCAACACTCTGATAGCCTGGATAGACATTGGGCAGGGCAGCCATATCGCAAGCACCCTGGACGTTGTTTTGCCCCCTCAGCGGGTTTACCCCGGTTGATGGCTTGCCGATGTTCCCGGTGAGCATCGCTAAGTTAGCGGTAGCAAATACGTTGTCCGTGCCATGGCTATGCTGGGTAATGCCCATGGCGTAGATAATAGACGATGGCTTGCACCTAGCGTACAAGCGAGCTGCTTCACCTATCTTCTCCCCTGGCACACCGGTGACCTTCTGTACAAAGTCGAGGTCAAAACCGCGTAGCGATTCCCTGAAGGCATCGAAATTCTCGCAAGACTCCTCGATAAAGGCCAGATCAGCTAGGTTGTCATCAACGATTACCCGCATCATACCCATAAGAAGAGCGACATCACTGCCTGGAGAATGCCTCAGCCAGACATCGGCATAACGGCAAAGCTCAATCTCTCGGGGGTTGGCTACGATGAGTTTCCCTCCGTTCCGCACCGCCTTCTTGATCTCCAGGGCGATGACCGGATGGCCTTCGGTGGTATTGCTGCCAATAACGAGGATGCAGCCCGCTTCCCCAATCTCATTGATAGAATTGGTCATGGCACCGCTGCCGAGACTGGCTGCCAGACCGGCCACCGTAGGGGCATGGCAGAGGCGGGCGCAGTGATCCACATTGTTGGTCTGCATCACCACACGGGTGAATTTCTGCGCCACGTAGTTGTCCTCATTGGTGCACTTGGCTGAGGAGATGAAAGCGAATTGGTCTCCTCTATAGCCTGCGAGTTTCTCTGCCACCAAGTCCAGCGCTTCGTCCCAGCTTGCCTCGGCCAACTCTCCATTCTTCCGCACCAAGGGCATGGTCAAACGCTGAGGGTGGTGAACAAACTCGGCAATACCAAAACGGCCTTTAACACAGGCCTGCCCCTGATTGACCGAATTCTCCATAACCGGTGTCACCCGAAGGATCCTATTCTCTTTTGTTTCAAGGTTCAACTGGCAGCCAACCCCACAATAAGGGCAGGTTGTCACTACAGAGCGCTCGGCTAAGCCTCCCCACCTGTTAGACCGCTCCATCAGAGCACCAGTCGGGCAAATGTCGACACAGGCCCCGCAGGATTCGCATCCTGAATCTTGCAACGTTTTGTCGAAGGCGGTGCCAGGTAGGGTCTGACCGCCCCGGTAAGTGAAAGCGATTGCGCTCACCCCTCTCACTTCTTGGCAAACCCTGACACACCGGCCACAGAGTATGCACAGGTTATAGTCTCGGTCGAAGAATGGTGAGTCGCTAAGGATGGGCAACTCCTTGCGAATAATCGGGAGAGAAACCTGCTCCAGTCCTATGTAATCGGCAACTTCTTGCAGTTCACATCGTCCGTTTCTGGGACAAGTAACACAGCGCTCAGTAACTGCTACACTGCGCAAACATATATCAAATGGCTGGCAACGCTCCTTGCGCCAGCAAGCAAGGCAAGCATTTGGGTGCTCCGCCAGAATTAGTTCGAAGATGTTGCGCCGCAACTCTTGAAGTTGTGGTGTGTTGGTATTGACGACCATGTCATCGGTTGCAGGTGTAGTACAGGCGGTAGGAAACCCCCGCATGTTCTCAATCTCGACGATGCACATACGGCAGCCCCCATACGGAGCCAAACTGGGATGGTAACACAAAGTGGGAATATAGATACCCGCCTCTCGGGCGGCTTCCAGTACTGTAGCTCCTTCTTTTAGCCTAACCTGCTGGCCATCAATGGTCAGACTTAGAGTCCTGGTCTGTTGAGCAATAACCATGTCTAATCTCTATCAATCCGTGCCGGCGTACGGACATTCCGAGCCCCCGACAGTTGGAAAACCTTCTTTAGGCTGATGCCTCAACGGGTGCAGGCTGTGAAGGGACCTCAATTTGCTCACCTGACACTTTGGCTACAGCAGCAAAACGGGGTGGGCAAACATCAAGACATGTCCCACATTTGATGCATTTGTCTTGGTCGATAACATGTACTAGTCTCTTGCCCCCTGAGATTGCTTCAACAGGGCAACTCCGCAAGCAAATCATACAGCCCTGGCATTTATGTGGCAAAATGTAAAAGGAAATCAGATCTTTGCATACCAGAGCCGGGCACCGCTTTTCGTTAATGTGAGCCTCATATTCATCGCGAAAATAGCGAATAGTAGTCAGCACTGGGTTAGGAGCGGTCTGCCCCAAGCCACAGAGTGAGCCCTGCTTGACCGTGTTAGCTATCCTCTCGAGCTCACCTACATCTCCAGGCTTGCCCTCGCCCTTGGCTATACGCTCCAAAATAGCTAACATCTGCCGTGTGCCAACTCGGCAGGGAGGACACTTACCACAAGACTCAGCCTGAGTAAAGGCGAGGAAGTACCTTGTAAGGTCAACCATACACGTCTCTTCATCAGCCACAATCATGCCGCCAGACCCTATGATCGAGCCAGCAGCGGTCAACGACTCATAATCAACGGGTGAATCAAGCATAGATGCTGGCAGGCAACCTCCAGAAGGACCACCAGTTTGCACCGCCTTAAACTGCTTGCCGTTGAGGATGCCGCCGCCGATGCCATGAATGATTTCACCCAAAGTAATACCTAAGGGCACCTCAATAAGCCCTGTGCGCTCCACCTTACCTACCAGGGCGAAAGTCTTCGTGCCTTTGCTCCCCTCCGAACCGTACTGGGTATACCATTCACTGCCTTTCTGTAAGATCAACGCGGCGTTTGCCCATGTTTCCACATTGTTTATGTTCGTTGGCTTCCCCCACAGCCCGGAAGTCGCCGGAAAGGGAGGCCGTGGCCGAGGCATTCCTCGCTTGCCTTCAATAGACGCAATCAGAGCTGTCTCCTCACCACAAACGAAAGCCCCGGCTCCTTCCTTGATCTTCAGGTGAAATTTGAAACCCGAGCCAAGAATGTTATCCCCGATAAGACCATGCTCCTCCATTTGGTCAAGAGCCAGCCTCAATCTTTCCAAAGCCAGCGGATACTCAGCGCGACAATAGATGTAGCCATGGTTGGCCCCTATAGTGTAAGCACCGACAACCATTCCCTCTAAGACTGCGTGAGGGTCTCCTTCCAGTAACGACCGATTCATAAAGGCACCAGGGTCCCCTTCGTCGGCATTGCAGATAATGTACTTCTCATCCCCTGGTGCCTTTCGGCAGAAATCCCATTTCTGTCCAGTAGAGAACCCGGCTCCACCTCTCCCCCGCAAGCCCGATTTCTTGATCTCCTCAATAATCGCCTCTGGCGTCATTTTCAGTGCCTTGACCAGACCACTGTAGCCACCGCCAGCAATATAATGATTGATATTCTCAGGATCGATGAAGCCGCAGTTGTGTAAGACTACACGGACTTGTGGCTTAAGTACAGGCAATTCGAACAAATTGGGTATGCCATCGATGCTACCGTCACCAATGCAACCCAAAGCCAGGTCGGGATGGGGATCATCGTTGACTAGGTAATCTTGAATGAGCTGAGCAGCTACGTCCTGGGTCAGGTTTCCGTAAATGACTTGGGGACGCCCTGGCTTCGCTATGTCAATCATCGGTTCGGCGTAGCATAAGCCCATGCAGCCAACCTGGATAACAGTAGCCTCAATACTCTGCTGTCTAAGTTCTCCGTCAATGGCTTCAAGGACGCCGAGAGCCCCAGCGGCTCTACCGCAGGTACCTGCGCCGACCAATATTCGTGGCTTGTCACTGGATTGCAGTGCCTCCCACTCAGATACTGCGCGACTCTGAATTTCCTCGAAAGTCATAACCCTTTACTCTCAGTGATACTCAGACAGAATATCCTTTGCTTTAGCAATAGTCACCCGACCATAGACATCTTTATCGATGACCATTACTGGAGCCAGGGCACAAGAACCAAAGCAGGCCACCCTCTCCAGGCTGAACTTAGAATCTTCGGTTGTCCCTCCTGACTCAACACATAATCCTCTCTTCACCTCGTCCAGAATGCGTTCACCGCCGCGGACATGGCACGCGGTACCTAGACAGACTTTCACAATATGCTTGCCGCGACGAGTAAAATAGAATTGCGCATAAAAAGAAGCGACTCCGAAGATTTCGCTTTCCGACATTCGGCAAAACTTAGCTACCCCTGAAATCGCTGCTTCAGGCAGATAACCGAACCTCTCCTGGACCTTCTGCAAAACCGGAATTAGCGCGCCCTTTTCCTCCTTATACTCAGCCAATATCTCGGCTAGTTCATCAGGCACTGTGACCTCCTGCAGCCCGAACAACCAAATCGGTAGTTTACCAAATAAGGTCTCCCTGGTCAAACGTGCGTCTTCGATCTCGTTTGCAGGCCCTGAAGCGATATGGCAACACTTATCAGTTCACTTCCCCCGCTGCTTTAGCAGGTCCAGGCAAAGACTTCTCAATGAGCCCTTGGCTTGGCCCTCATCTAGTTTGCCTTCCTCAAAGGCTGCCACAATGTTATTCACTTCCTCTCCTATGCCCAGTGAAGCCAATCCCTCAGAGTCCAGAGGGAATTGGGAAGACAAACTGAATAGTTTGGAAACCGCCTGATTCTCGCTATTCAATAAGTCCTTTAGCGGCTTCTGCAATACCTCTTTAGCTTCTTGACTTAGTGGGGCTTCATCCAGGAGTTGCTTACAGAAATGGTATCTGCATTCCCTCGGCCTTAGCTCATAGATAGGACAAGAATCAAACTTCTCTGAATAGAACCTGCAACCGATTTCCCTACAACACTTACCTTTGCAGGCTGAACACTTAATGCTGCCTGTTTCGTTCAGGACTTGTGTAACCCTGGAGATCTCTGGGCCGAAGAGCTCATTGAACCGGTCATCAGTCAGGAATATGTCAGACGCATTACATGGGCAGGTTTTTCCATCAGGAGTCTTTCTGTTGCAGGCTCTCCCGGACATACTAGGCGCCCTTTTCTATAAATACCTGCATTTGGCTATTCTCGAAGCGATGAAAGGCCCGGGCTACCAATCTGCATCCCTTCCGCACTGGTGGAGCTGTTGCAGTGTGCTCGCAGAGTTATGGAGAAAGGGGAGGTTGGGATTCACCCAAGGCCACCTTGTCAAAGCTCCTGATTCCAGAGCGCCGTTGTAAGTACTGGGTCTGCCCTCTTGGGGTTATCATCTCCACCTTGAAGAGCTCATTCTTGCACAGCTTCTCCCGGGGTATCTTTTCACCAACGAGCTTCTCCAAATAGGGGAATTGTATTCCAGAACAGAGCCTATTCCTCGGCGTCTGGGACTTCTCTATCAGGAGTGTTCTGCAACCCTCCTTCGCCAATAGCCGGGCGGCCACCGAGCCGCCTATCCCACCACCGACCACGACGACATCATATCTGTCCATCATTGATCACACTTGCCTACAGGTCACCTGCAGCCTATTATATCCGCGGCACGGATAGCCGTCCAGCTTAGCCGCCTATCGATAGCGTCTGACTGAATCATTTCCCCGGGTTGGTGCACTGCAACGTGAGTGAATCGACTATCATTTCCCGGGCAGCATTTGCTAAGCCTGTTTCGCCTAACTGGTGCCGATGGTAAGGCATTGAGCAAGGCTGCTATACTACGCGCTATAGCACCATGGAGAACCATCCACAAGCTGGACAGCACAAACGTATTCTTGGTCTAAATGCCAACGTGTTCTTTCTGGGTCTGGTGAGCTTTCTCACTGATGTGAGCAGTGAGATGATTTTCACCCTCCTGCCTCTGTTTCTAGCCAACATCCTCGGAGCAGCGACCGTTATCATCGGCCTTATTGAAGGAGTGGCTGAGAGCACAGCCTCCCTGCTCAAGATCATTAGCGGCTGGTTCAGCGATAAGTTGGGCGAGCGCAAGTCCCTGGCTATTGTTGGCTATGGATTGTCTACGCTGGCCAAACCTTTCATGTACATAGCTACGACCTGGGGTCTTGTGCTTGGCGTAAGGTTCGCTGACAGGCTAGGCAAAGGTGTTCGCACAGCACCACGAGATGCTCTGGTAGCTGATTCTGTATCGGCTGAAGAACGCGGCAAGAGCTTCGGGTTTCATCGCGCCATGGATACTTCGGGAGCCGCCCTGGGGCTTATCGTAGCGGCTATCGTTGTCTTCTTGCTGCAAAGAGGTACGTTAGAGCTGGCGCGAGAGACTTACCAGTGGCTGGT
>CAZTRR010000001.1:0-2888 GCA_964616785.1 uncultured Dehalococcoidales bacterium | reverse complement strand
TGCTGAGCCTGGGTGAGAGCCCGAAACAAGACAGTGGCTGCTTGACGGTCCTGAGAGTCAAGGTAGACATTGCGGCTGCTCATCGCCAGCCCATCGCTTTCCCGTACGGTTGGCACGACTATAACTTGCAGATTCATGTTGAGCTCAGTGACCATTTTCTTGATCACTATCGCCTGCTGAGCATCCTTTTGACCAAAATAGGCCCGGGTAGGCTCAACAATGTTGAATAGTTTGGCAACTACTGTGGTCACCCCCTTGAAATGCCCTGGACGGTAACTCCCTTCGAGCCGGTCAGTAACCTTTTCCACTGCGACCCAGCTATTGAACCCCTGAGGGTACATCTCTTCACTCGACGGCATAAAGACAACGTCAGCATTCTCTTTTTGCAGCAAACTCAGGTCGCGGTCTGGGTCACGAGGATAGGTACTGAGATCTTCGGCCGGGCCGAATTGGGTCGGGTTAACGAAAATGCTCACTACCACCGTGGCGCTCTCAGCCCGAGCTTGTTTCACCAGAGCCAGGTGCCCCTGGTGCAGGTAGCCCATCGCGGGGACAAAGCCTACTGAGCCAAGGCTCCGCTCCCTTAGGGCTTTCATCTCGGCGATGGTCGTTGCTATTTCCATAACCGTTTATGTGCGGGCCAGTTCCTCGAGCAAGCTCTCATCCATTGTCGAGCTGTGTTCTGCCGTGGGAAAGCTGCCAGCCTTAACTTCGGCCATATAGTCAGCGATGCCGGTCCTCATTGAACTAGCCAGTTTGGCATACTGCTTCGCATGTTTGGGGACGAAGTCGGTGAACAGGCCCAGAAGGTCACTAATTACCTGCACCTGGCCGTCACAATCAGGACCCGCTCCAATCCCAATGGTCGGAATGGTCAGTTTCCGGCTAATCAACTTCGAAAGAGGCGCCGGCACTAATTCCAGAACAACGGCGAAAGCCCCGGCTTGCTCCAGGGCTCGGGCGTCTGCGAGTAACCGCTCAGCAGCCTCGGAAGTCCTGCCCTGCACCCTGTGTCCCCCCAACTGGTGAACGGATTGTGGAGTTAGCCCGATGTGTCCCATGACAGGAATTCCACAATCGACAATCCGCTTTACTGTCTCGGCAACAACTACCCCTCCCTCCAGCTTGACCGCCTGAGCCCCTGCCTCTTGTATGAAGCGAGCTGCGTTACGCAGAGCATCCGAAACAGTGGTATGGTAAGTCATAAATGGCATATCACCTATTATCATAGACTGCTCAGTTCCCCTTACCACAGCCTTGGTGTGGTGAATCATCTCGTCCATAGTCACCGGAATAGTCGAGTCATAGCCCAGTACCACCATTCCCAGGCTATCCCCAACTAGAATCAATGGCACGCCAGCCTCATCAATCAATTTGGCAGTGGGATAGTCATAGGCAGTGAGCATGACTATCTTCTCTTTCTTTTGTTTCATTTCTCCTATTTTGTTTACGGTAACGCGCATTTCCTCTAATTGCCCTCCTTTATGTTTAGAATGATGATATAAGATCTTTCGTCCAGTCCTTTTCACTTCGGGTGTCGAGAATTCGGTTGGCTGAATCCACGTAGACCAGGTTGGGGATGGTCGCAGCAGCTTCATTCTCGGGAACTTCATGATAAGACAAGATGATGAGCACATCCTGCTTAGCCGCAAGTCTCGCAGCGGCACCATTAAGGCAAATCTGTCCCGAACCCCTGTTTCCTTCAATCACATAGGTACCAAACCTGGCACCGTTGTTGATATTCAGCACATCCACCCGTTCATAGGGAAGGAGATCTGCCGCTTCCATCAAGTTCTTGTCGATGGTTATGCTGCCCTCGTAGTCCACATTAACCTGTGTAACTCTCGCTCGGTGGATTTTGCTCTTAAGCATTATTCTCATGGCTATCCACCCGCGTTACTGGTTTCTCTTCAGCAGAGCTTGTAGCTCCTCGGCTCTTTGCAAATCGATTTTCCCCTTGGCCAAGGAAATGGGAATTGTCTGCAACCCTAGCTCCTTGTAGATGCCAAGCACAGACTGGTTCCCCTTTTCTAAGGCGTCCAGGTGCCTGCCGATCGTGCCCAAATCGCCGCGGGCAATAGGGCCGGTGAGACAGTTGGGCAGGCCAACGTTCTCAATATTACTTAGAGTACCCTGCAGCAGTGGCATCAGAGCCTTGGTTGCTTGCGCTGGTGGTACACCGAAAGTCCGCCACAAATCTGTAGCTAGCTTGACAAGGGTCACTAGGTAGTTGCAAGCAAAGACAGCTGCTGCGTGATAGAGCACTTTGTCGCCGGCCTTGAGAACAACCACGTCCCCTTCCAAAGCAGTAGCCATATCCTTAAGTATGGTCAGCAGTGGTTCCTCCGCTTCAAGAGCGAAGGTAGAACCGGGGACATTGTCTATCGCCTGTTCAACGCTCGCGAAGGTCTGCAACGGATGAAAACAGCCTGTACTAGCCCCATACTGCCTGGCCGGCTCCAGGATGTCGACGGAGTGGGCACCGCTACAGTGCACTACATGCTGCTTTTCGTGCCACTGGACTTCAGCAGCTACCTTGGCAATAGCGTCATCAGGCGTGGTAATGAACACAAGCTGAGCTGTATCAGCCACTTCTTGAGCTCCTTCACAGATTCGGCAACCACTCACCCGGCCAGCCAGTTTCTCCGCTGAAGTCAAGCTCCGGCTGGATACAGCGGTCACCTGGTATCCCGTCTGGGCGAGCCTCACTGCCAGGGCCGTGCCCGTTGTCCCGGCGCCGATGAAGCCTGTCTTCACCATGTCTTCCTCCTTCACCGCAAATCCTTGACTGCTGGTATCCCAGCCATTGTTTCTGCTTGCTCAACTGCTCTGACTATGGCATCAGCCATCACCTCGGCAGCTATGGCCCCGAGTATGGTGATATCACA